>NZ_CAUPYC010000002.1:0-144539 GCF_963515335.1 uncultured Paenibacillus sp.
AGGGGTTAGCATTCTATGGAAGTGGCAGTTACCCACCCAGTAGCGCGAAGAGCCATATATTTACGCGGTTATCGATGGTATTGGCTGGCTTTCAAGACAGTCGGATCTTAAGCGCATCTTTGCTCTTTGGGACAACAAGATGATTGATGGTTTGTATACTCTTCAACACATGGAGCAGTTGACAGTAGATTTAGCAAATGCGGCCAGGCGCATAGGACTCCTACAGTAGGAGGTCATTTTTCATTTGTGGTTTGATTTGGAAATCACCAGCCGTCCCTTTCCGAGGGCGGCTTTTTTGCATAAAAGGGGCGGTGTGCCAAGGTTAATCATCCAAGAGACGGAAGTCTCCCCTTCATATACATATGTTGTGCGGTTAACCGACGAGTTCAGAAAGGGGGGGAACGGCATCCTGAACGGACAAGGCAGACAGCTTGCGAGCAAATGGGCGAAAACCGCGGCGCTGCTCAGCCATCCGCGAATCGCTCCCCATATCCCTCCGACCCGATTGTTCTCCGGCCCGAATCTGCACAGCATGCTGTTCGCTTACGGAATCGTGGTGATCAAGCCTGTAAGGGGCGCGGGCGGGCATGGAGTCATCAAGGTGAGCAGGGAGGGCGGAACATACACGTATACGTATTACGCGACGCAACGGCGGTTCAACTCGTTCAAGGGCCTGCTGCGTGCACTGCGGAGCAGACAAAGAGGCAGAAGGTACATCATCCAGCGAGGCATCCGGCTGGCGACCATCGCAGGCCGTCCGATCGACTACCGCGTCAAGCATGTCAAGCTCGGGGACACGTGGGTCATTCGCGCCATGGTGGGCCGTTTGGCTCGCCGAGGGCTGTTCGTCACGAATCTGTGCAGAGGGGGAACACTGCTGAGCGCGCGCGAAGGGATCGGCCGTTCATTGTCGCGCCGTATGGTGTCCCGCAAGAAAAGCGAGATGCGGGCGCTGACGAGGGCTGCCACCGCCGTACTGGAAAGCCGGTATCCGGGCATCGGACAGCTTGGCTTCGATTACGGCATCGACCGGTTGGGGAAAATTTGGATTTTTGAGGTCAATACCCGCCCCCAATAAGTGAGAACGGTTGCAATACAAAAGAATAATAGGTTCCCGAATATTCATTAAACTTTTTTATAGCGGCTCGACGGAAATAGGCTGTGTATAACCCTATCCCCAACATCCCCAAAGCCGCACCGCATTTTTCGACGATTGCCCACATGTTATACACAGTGTGTGCACAGGAAGGTGTGGATAACCGGAACGCTTGTTCCGCTATTTCGGACATGCTAAGATGATGGGGAAGAAAAAGGAAAGGGTGTGCGACTGTGGAGATTCTGTCGGACGACATGCTGTTGGAATCGTATTATACCGCGGTTCAGCTTAAATTGGATCCCGCCTTTATCCGGCTATTGGCAGCCGAAATGCAAAGACGCAACTTGAAGCCCGACTTGCGGATCGGGGCTTAATCCGGTCGAAGCGGCGACGGCGTTCGATTGTCAACGACCGTTCGCTTCCGCTGCAATCGACAGCTCGCACCAATAATCGCAGCCGGCACAGTATGCGAGATGCGTACAAGCTGCCGCGGAGGACGACGGGGCAGACCCAAGCGGTTCCGCATCGGGCATATAAGGCGCATAGGGTCCGGACCAATCCGAGGGACGGCCGCCGTCTTCCAACTCAGATCGGCATAACGGACATCGGGCGTCCAACTCTTGCAGACCGTTGCATAACGGACACAACATAAAGGGTATCCTCCTCCGGCCGCGGCCGCCATTCGGCGCACCGCTTCATCACCGCACGGATAGGATACCCTTTGCTTGCCGTTCTATTACTTGACCGGCCGGCCCTTACAGCTTCATATTGCTGCTGTGGCCGGGAGAAAGCTTGGCGCCTGGATCGATGTACACCTTGGCATTGTTGACCGCCGTCGGAGCTTCGCCGAAGCCTACGGCAATCAGCTTGAGCTTGCCGGGATAGGTCGTGATGTCGCCTGCGGCAAAAATGCCCGGGATGCTCGTTTCCATCCGCGAATCGACGACGATCGAGCCGCTGTCGATGTCCAGCCCCCATTCGGCGATAGGCCCGAGGGAGGAGACGAAGCCGAAGTTGACGATGACGGCGTCGACCTCAAGCTCCGTCCGTTCCTTCGTTTTGACGTCTTCAATCGTCACCTTGTCGATGTGTCCGTTTCCGCTTAGCTTTGTGATTTCCCGGGGCGTGAGGATATTGACCTTCGAGTTCATCAGGTTCTCTACGCTATGCTCATGGGCCCGGAATTTGTCGCGCCGATGGATGAGCGTTACGCTTTTCGCGATCGGCTCCAGCATGAGCGCCCAGTCGACCGCCGAGTCGCCGCCGCCGCTGATCAGCACCTTCTGGCCTTTGAAGCGATGGAGATCGCTGACGAAGTAATGCAAGTTGGTTTTCTCGTAATGGGCAGCCTCGGGCAGCTCCAGCCTGCGGGGCTCGAACGCGCCGACTCCGGCCGCAATGATGACGGCTTTGGCCGTATGTACCGCTTTATCCGTATGAATCTCAAACAGCCGCTCGTCCTTTTTGACGACCTTTGCAACCTTCTCTTCGAGGCATACCGTCGGCTGAAAAAGATCCATTTGCTGCTTAAGCTGGTTGACCAGCTCCTGGGCCGTCACCTTCGGGAATCCTGCAACATCGTAGATGTATTTCTCGGGGTACAGGGCGGCCAGTTGTCCCCCAAGCTGGGGCATGCTTTCAATAACCGTGACGGAAGCCTGCCGCATTCCGCCGTAGAAAGCGGCGAACATGCCGGCCGGTCCCCCGCCGATAATGACGATATCCTTAATCGGTAAATCTTGCTGTTGGTTGCTCAACTCGACACCTCCAAAATAGGCTTTAAATCACTTTTACTATTATACCCAACCCGTGAATGTGCGGGAAATCATTTTTTTGTATGGTTTTCTAAACAAATTCGTATATTTTTTACTTGAACTTTTCATGAAAAGCTTATATCATTTTCAATGTATATTTCGGATGATCCGTTTTTGACCTTTATCGTCGGGTAGTGCGAAAGCAATAGGCGGGCATTCATAAAGGCATGTCGCACGGCGCAAGTTAACGGAAACACTTATTTTTAGCTTCGTTTGTGTTATTTTTCACAAACAAACAGACAAGGAATGGAAGGGATCCCAGATGAGCAGCAACATACCGAAAATCGTCATTCTCGGCGCCGGGTACGGAGGCATTTTGACTGCGCTGCGTTTGCAGAAGCAATTGAATTACAACGAAGCGGACGTTACGCTCGTGAACAAGCACGATTATCACTATATTACGACGCATTTGCACATGCCGGCGGCCGGAACGGACAATCCGGAGAATGCACGCGTCAGCATCTCGAAGCTGATCGATGAATTCAAGATCGACTTCGTGAAATCGACGGTCGTTCAGATCCGCACACAGGACAAGAAGGTCATTCTTGAGGACGGTACGCTTTCTTACGATTACCTTGTTATCGGTGTCGGCGGCGAGCCCGAAACGTTCGGCATTCCCGGCCTGGGCGAATACGCGATGAATATTCGGAGCATCAACTCCGTGCGTTTGATCCGGGAGCATATCAGCTATCAATTCGCCAAGTACAAGCGCGAGCCGCACCGTACCGATTACCTGACGTTCGTCATCGGCGGAGCCGGTTTCACGGGCATCGAATTTATCGGCGAGCTGGCCGACCGCATTCCGGAGCTTTGCCGCGAGTACGACGTCGATCCGCAGCTGGTGAAGATCTATAACATCGAAGCGGCGCCGACCGCGCTGCCGGGCTTCGATCCGGAGCTGGTCGAATACGCGGTGGAAGTGCTGAAGAAGAAGGGCGTAACGTTCAAGATCGGCACGGCGATCAAAGAGTGCACGCCGGACGGCGTCGTCGTCGGGGAAGGCGAAGAAATCAAATCGAAGACCGTTATCTGGACCGGCGGCATCCGCGGTAATCGGCTGATTGAAGAAGCGGGCTTTGAAACGATGCGCGGCCGCGTCAAGGTCGACGAATTCCTGCGCGCGCCCGGCCATGAGAATATTTACATCATCGGCGACAACTCGCTGATGTTCAACCCGGAAGGCCGTCCGTATCCGCCGACCGCTCAAATCGCGATGCAGCAGGGCGTGACCTGCGCCCATAACCTGGTCGCTTCGATCCGCAACCAGCCGCTGAAAAAATTCGAGTTCAGCAACAAAGGCGTTGTGGCATCCCTCGGCAAAGGCGAAGCCGTCGGCATCGCGTTCGGCAAAAAATACAAAGGCCGCGTCGCCGCTTGGCTGAAGAAGCTCGTCGACCTGCGGTACCTGTTCATCATAGGCGGCATCCCGCTTGTGCTGCGCAAAGGCAAATTTTTCTGATGCGCCACTGCAGCGTACAAGTTCGGGGCCTGTTGACACGGGATGAGCTTGACCGATACAACGCGTTGATGGAGGTCGGTTCATACCTCGAATCGCAGAGCCGGTACGATTTGGCTTATACGGTGCAGAAGGAAGTCGATGCACTCATCCAGCCGGCTATCGAGAGACTGAAGGATAAAGGCCGCGAGCGCGACCGCGCAACCGCGGAGTATCTCGCGTCCAAGCGCTCCGGCGACGGCGTGGATGAAGACGATGCATAAAAAGAGGCTGTTGTCCATTTGCCGGACAACAGCCTTTTCGTTGCTCGTTTAAAGCTCCAGCATGGCGGAAAATTTCTCGGCCGGCAGCAAATTGCCGACATAGAACTCGCCGAATTCGCCGAAGCGCGCGCTGACCTCGTCAAAGCGCATCTCATACACCAGCTTCTTGAACTGGATCGGATCGTCGGCGAACAGCGTGACCCCCCATTCCCAGTCGTCGAAGCCTACCGAGCCGGTGATGATTTGCTTGACCTTGCCGGCGTATTGCCTTCCGATCATGCCGTGGCTGCGCATCATCGCGCGCCGCTCTTCCATGCTCAGCATGTACCAATTGTCGTTGCCCGTTCGGCGCTTGTTCATCGGATAGAAGCAAATATGGTTCGCCTTCGGCAGAATCGGCTTCAGGCGGGCGACTACCTCCGGATTCTCCATCGGGTCCGAGCCGGGCTGTCCCATATAGTTGCTGAGCTCCACCACGCTCACATAAGAGTGTGCCGGAACGGTGAATTCCGCGAACAACGTTTTGTTGAACGCCGTCTCGATCGCATTCAGCTGCTCCAGCGTTTCGCGCAAATGCATGAAGACGAAATCCGCCTTCTGCCCTACGATGCTGTAAACGGCCGTGCTTCCTGCTTGGGACGATTCCGCATCCGCCCATTCCTTCAGAAACGACTGAAGCTCGTCCGCAGCCTGACGGCGTTCCGATTCCTCCGCATGCCGCCACGCGGACCAATCGATCGTGCGGAAATCGTGCAGGGCATACCAGCCTTCCAGCGTTTGAGCCACTTCACTCATCGTCGTTGTCTCTCCTTTTTACGTACGAATATGAACTGCTCCCATTGTAACGCAACGGAAAAAAGGGGGCAAATGTCCGACTTGTGACAATCGGCGCAATGAATTGGCGCAATCAATTGACTTCAAGGCGGCCATCTACTAAACTACAAGAGAAATTCACGCTAACGCAAGGATGGAAGGAAGGGACAGACCAAACATGGAAGTCGTGATGGCGATTCTCCAGGTTTTCGTGATGATGCTGCTGTTTTTCGTCATGATGTTCGGCATCGGCTTCATTCTGAATATGCTGATCAAAACGACCTGGTTTCCGATTTACCTGTTTATTATAGTGGTGGTGCCGCTGGGCATGTACTTTACATGGAATAAAGAGCTCGGCTTCACGGAGAATCTGACGGCATACGGGGCCGTTGACATCTTGGTGGCGATCGGCGCGCTGATCGGCGCGTATATGAGCGGTTGGACGATCCGCAAGCTGCGGCTCGGCGGTTACAAAATGTTCTAATGATTCGGATCATGCGGCATGCGCATACTAAAGGCGGTAAAATACGACTGCCGAGGTGTTGCGCGATGCCGCATGTTCACGTTAACGGGACCGATATCCATTACCACATTGAAGGCCGCGGGCCGGCGATCGTGATGATTCACCCGCCGTTCCTGGGAAGCCGAGTATTCAATTATTTGCGGACCGATCTGGCACAGGACCATCGGGTCGTGACGATCGACGTCCGCGGACACGGCCACAGCAAGGCCGGAGACGTCCGGCTTACCGTACCGCTGATCGTGGAGGACATCAAGCAGGTTATGGACCGGCTTGATGTGGAGGAAGGCTATGTATTGGGCTATTCCGTAGGCTGCATGCCCGCATTGGAAGCTTTGATCACGCATCCCGACCGGTTCACAGGCGGGATTATCCTCTCCGGCGCGGCCGAACTCCGCGACACGAGAAACCGCGGGCTGATGCGGGCCGCTTCCATCGGCAATCGGCTGCGCGCCAAGGAAGCGGTCGTGCTGCCGATCGCCTTGGGCAATGCGGACAGCCGCACGACCTTCCATGTCCTTCACAACGAAGGGATGGAAGGCAACGCGGCACGGTTCAAGGAATACTCGGATTCATGCATCGGCTATTCCTGTATCGATCGCCTCCGGGCAATCGCGGCGCCGGTGCTGCTGCTCTGCGGCGCGGACGACCCGCAATTCGTGCAATATGCCCGCGAGCTGCATGAGCATCTGGCGGTCAGCGAGCTGTACCTGGTCAGAGGTGCCCGGCATCAGCTTCCCACTAAAGCCCCGGACAAGACGGCCGCTGCGATCCGTACCTGGATCGCCAAGCTCGAGGTTCAAGGCAATGCGGATTCATTCTTCGAGCGCGAGGCGCTTGATCACGAGCTGCTCGAGATGGGCGTCTTGTCCGAGCGGCAGGCCGCGTTCGGCAACCCGCAGGATTTGTAAGCGAATCGACAGGAAACGGCACGATTCCCGAGCGGGGGGTGTGCCGTTTTCTGCTTGAGCGCCAGCTCAGCGTTTTCTAACACAGCGGGCCGCTATTTTATGATAGAATAGTAGAAAGTATGCAGGGTGGCTTGTCGGCAAACGTCCGGCGTTTTCGCCTTAAGTTGTGGCCGGACAAGCACCTGGATGGGGTTTTGAATGATGCGAATGGATCACGTGCACCGGTTTACCGAACATCACCGATATTACATTTTTCGCGATTTTTCGCTAAGCGCCCTGGATCTGAAGATGCTCAATCTCGTCTATCAGCCGATGGTAGGGGCGGTCGCGGCGTCTTTCTATCAACTGCTCTATCAGCACGTGCCGGAGGGTCGGGTAGGCTATTCGCCGCTCGATCCTCAGCGCCGTCTTTTCCTGAGCCTCGGCATTGAGATGAACGATGCGGGCCGCAAACGGCTTGCCGAGCAGGCGTCGATTCTGGAGGCCGTCGGCCTGCTCCAGACGTCGCGGATGGCCGTGCCGGGCGGCGAGGACGTCGTATACGAATACGAACTGCAGCCGCCGCTGTCGCCGGCCGATTTTTTCCGTACGGGGCATCTGACGCTGTTTCTGCGCGATAAAATCGGCAAGTATGCGGTGCTCGCCTTGCGGGAGCAATTTTATGCCGCGGAGCCGGACGAGCTTGCGGAGGCCCAGCCGGTCAAGGAAAATATTTCGGTTCCGTTCTACGAGCTGTTCAGGCTGAACGCCCGGACCTCCGACGAGGAGCTGGAGCAGGCGCTTGCCGAAGTGGCGCCCGCCCGTCAGGCGGCCCCGGCCGCGGGCGCCGCGGCTCCGCAGGCAGGCGGCATTCCGTACGGGGAGCTGATTCTGCGCTTTCCGCGCAATTCGGCTAACCGCTCCCATGTGGAACGGCTGCGCGGAGACGAGGAAGGAATGGCGAGCGTGAATTACGTCGCTTACAAATACGGCTTGTCCGCCGCCGACATGTGCAGGCTCCTGGATGAGGACGGCGTGTTCGGCGCGAACGGCGAACTGCTGCTGGACACTCTGCAGAACAAAGCCGCGAGCATGTACAGGCAGGACCGGAAGCGGGAAGAAGACCGCAAGCGCGTCATGGCCCGTGCGGGAACGACGGCTTCCGCAGAAGCGGAGACGGTGGAGGAGGTTGCCGTAGGCGCCGAGTTTCAGCTTGAGGTTCCGGCACAGCTTGCGGGCCGATGCGATATGCCGCAATACAACATGCTGATGCGCAATGAGCCGCATACCCGTTTTCTGCAGCGCTTTTTTCCCGGAACGGTTCCCGAATGGCTCGACAGGCAGTTCGAACGCATCGATCTCAGCTACCGGCTGCCGGGAGCGGTGATCAATGTGCTTATTCATTATGTGCTGGGCATGAACGAGGCGCAGCGCGTCACGAAGACGTTCATTGAAGCGGTTGTGTCCAACATGCTGGTCAAGGGCGTCGACACGTTCGAGAAGGCGGTCGGTTACGTCCGCGAGCAGACACATGTCGAGAAGCGGAAGAAGGAAGCGGGGGCCGGCGGAGGTGCCGGGGCATACATAGGCGGCGGCAAAAGCGGTCGAAGCCGCGGGGCTTCGCGAAAGCCCGCCATCCCGATCGTGGAGAAAAGGACGACCGGGCAGCAGCTGTCGGCCGAGGAATTGGAGGAAATCCGGCGGCTCGCCAAGGAGCTGGACGGTCAATAGAAGGCGCAACCGCGGCGAAGCTTCCGAAGTTCATGCGGGAAGCGAATGTCGGAAATCATGGGGGTGATTACAGTGGAATCTTTGGGCGAGGTGCTGAAATCGTGGCCGGCAGGCGGCGGCATGAACGCGCAGGCGGACAAACTCATGGCGGAGCTTCTGGCCGATCCGCTCGTCCGGCAGTTCAGGGCGGAGCATCCCGAGCTGGACAACCGCGATATCAAAATCAATCTGAATCGGGTTTACCAATACGTGAAGGAGCAGGGCCATTGCGCGGCGTGTCCGGGTCTGGAGCGCTGCCCGAACGACTTTCAGGGGCATTACACGGTGCTGGAATGCGAAACGTTGAACGGCAGCGTGCAGCTGTACGACCGGAAAGCCCCCTGCGCCAAGCTGGCGGCACGGCAGACGGAGCAATCGATTCGTACACGGATACGCAGCTTCTATGTGGATGAATCGTCGCTGCACGGCGGGTTTTCGGCAGACGATATTATGAACACCGATCCCGAGCGGATGCTGGCCGTCGGCCGGCTGTTCAGCTATATCAAAACGACGAAGGAGCGCGGTCTCCAGCAGAAGGGCTTGTATTTGGTCGGCCATTTCGGCACGGGCAAAACGTTCCTGATGTGCTACATGCTGCACGAGCTCGCCAAGGCGGGACTGTCCGGCGTGATCGTCTATATGCCTGAATTCGTCGAGGATTTGAAGGCGATGCTCGACGAGCCGGCGAGGCTTCGGGAGACGGTCGAGCTGATGAAGCAGACCGATTTGCTGGTGTTCGACGATATCGGGGCCGAGAACCTGAACCCGTGGGTGCGCGACCATGTAATGGGCACGATTCTGAATTACCGGATGAACCGGAAGCCGACGTTCTATACGTCCAATCACGACTTGGAGGCGCTTGAGCGGCATTTCAGCTTCACGAACAAGGACGGCGACGAAGCGCATAAAGGCCAGCGAGTCATGGACCGCATCCGGCCGTTCGTCGAGAAGGTCTGGGTGAACGGGGAGAACAAGCGAGGAAGGTAAGGAAGCAAACGCATCATAGACGCTTACTTGAAAGCAAGCCGTATTCACAGCCTGAGGCTGGCGGAATACGGCTTCTTTTTTGCGCCTCAGCATGCGAGGGATTATGATTTATAAAAAATCCTTATAGATGTTATGAGATTTCTTTAAAAAAACCATTGACATCCGGGCCTGGCCGTTGCTATTATGCAGTCATAACCAACTAAACAGGTAGGAATTATTAATTTTAGTGACCGGTCAACCGGAGCGAAAGGTTTCTGATTTCACCGACCACCAAAACAAGGGGTGCTATCTGAAATGAAAACCATCAAATCGCTTCGCACGGTTGTCCTTATCCTCGTATTGTCACTGGTTGCGGCCGGCTGCGGCGGGAACAACGCCGACACGAACAACGGCGCAGCAGCGAACAACGGCCCGGCCGCAAGCAGCGGCACGGTGAACGAAACGTCCGGCACGTCCGCGGACGGCAAGAACGGCAACGGCGCGGCTGCCGAGCCTCTGAAGCCGGTAGAGCTTCTGAATGTATCGTACGATCCGACCCGCGAGCTTTATGTCGAGTACAACAAGGCGTTCGCGGCCTATTGGAAAGCGGAGAAAAACCAGGAAGTGACGATCAAGCAGTCGCACGGCGGATCCGGCAAGCAAAGCCGCGCCGTCATCGACGGATTGAAAGCGGACGTCGTGACGCTGGCGCTCGGCTACGACATCGACGCCATCGCCGGGAAAGGGCTGCTTGCGGCCGACTGGCAATCGAAGTACGGCAACAACAGCTCGCCGTATACGTCGACCATCGTTTTTCTCGTTCGCAAAGGCAATCCGAAAGGCATTGAGGACTGGAACGATTTGATCAAACCGGGCGTCGAGGTGATCACGCCCAATCCGAAAACGTCCGGAGGCGCGCGTTGGAACTACCTGGCCGCATGGGGCTATGCGCTGAAGCAGAACGGCAACGATGAGTCGAAGGCGCAGGAGTTCGTAGGACGGCTGTTCAAAAACGTACCGGTGCTCGATTCCGGCGCACGCGGGTCCACAACGACGTTCGTCGAGCGCGGGATCGGCGACGTATTGCTGGCATGGGAGAACGAGGCGTACCTGTCGCTGAAGGAATTCGGCGAAGACAAATTCGAAATCGTGACGCCGTCGATCAGCATTTTGGCGGAGCCGCCGGTTGCGGTTGTCGACAAGGTGGCAGAAGAGCGCGGCACGGCGGAGGTCGCGCAGGCCTACCTGGACTTCCTCTATACCGAGGAGGCGCAGCAAATTATCGGTGAAAATTTCTACCGCCCGACCCTGCAATCGGTGGCGGAGCAGTTCAAGGACCGGTTCGCGGACATTGAGCTGCTGACGATCGACGGCGATTTCGGCGGCTGGGCGGAAGCGCAGCAAAAGCATTTCGCCGACGGAGGCGTGTTCGACCAAATTTATACGCCGGGTTCCTGAAACCTGGGCCGTTAAAAGGAGCTGACCTTACATGAAGGGTTCCAAGGCCAAAAGCGTGCTGCCCGGCTTCGGACTGTCTCTCGGCTTTACGATATTTTATCTTAGTGTGATCGTCATCATTCCGCTGGTCGGCGTGTTCATCCGCACTAGCGGCATGAGTTGGGAAGCATTCTGGCGCACAGTGACCGATCCACGCGTACTCGCCTCCTACAAGATCAGCTTTGTTACGGCTTTCTCTGCGGCGCTGGTAAACGCCGTGTTCGGGCTGCTGGTCGCCTGGGTGCTTGTGCGTTACCGGTTTCCGGGCAAAAAGCTTGTTGACAGCATCGTGGATTTGCCGTTCGCGCTCCCCACGGCGGTTGCCGGCATCGCGCTCACCGCGATCTACGCGCCGAGCGGCTGGATGGGCTCGCTGCTGGAGCCCTTAGGCATCAAGGTCGCCTATACGCCGCTCGGCATTACAATCGCCCTGATTTTCATCGGGCTGCCGTTCGTGGTGCGGACGGTGCAGCCCGTCCTGCAGGAGCTGGAGAAGGGAACGGAGGAGGCGGCCGTTATGCTCGGCGCCTTCCGATGGAGAACGTTCCGGAAGGTCATTCTGCCGGAACTGATTCCTCCGCTCATTACCGGCTTCGCGCTCGCTTTTGCCCGCGGCGTCGGGGAGTACGGCTCGGTCGTGTTCATCTCCGGCAACATGCCGATGCGGACCGAGATCGCCCCGCTGCTGATCATGACGAAGCTCGAGCAGTACGACTACGCGGGAGCGACGGCCATCGCGGTCGTCATGCTGGTCGTGTCGTTCCTGATGCTGCTATTGATCAATTACCTGCAGTGGCGGACCAACCGCCGCTTTGCGGCCGTGGAATAGGGGGGCATTCCCATGGCAGGCGCCATTACCGTTCGTTTATCGGATGCAGCTTCCGCCAGACCCCGGCATGTGAACGAATCGCGGCCGGTACGGATTTTGCTCATCACGATCGCACTGCTCTTTATGGCATTCGTCGTGCTGCTGCCGTTGTTGTCGGTCATCATCGAGGCGTTGTCCAAAGGGTTCGGGACGTTCTCCGAATCGATCAACGATCCGGACGCCTTAGCGGCGCTGCGTCTGACGATTTTCACGGCGGCGATCGCGGTTCCGCTCAACACCATATTCGGAGTTGCGGCCGCATGGGCGATCGGCAAATTCCGGTTCCGCGGCAAAAATCTGCTCATCACCTTGATCGACTTGCCGTTTGCCGTATCGCCGGTCATCTCCGGCCTCATCTACGTGCTGCTGTTCGGCGCCCAAGGGTTTTTCGGCCCCTGGCTGGATGAACGGGGCATCGGCATCATTTTCGCGCTGCCGGGCATTGTGCTGGCGACCACGTTCGTCACATTCCCGTTCGTCGCCCGCGAGCTGATTCCGCTTATGCAGGCGCAGGGAGTGCAGGAGGAGGAAGCGGCGGCAAGTCTCGGCGCGGGAGGCTGGCAAATTTTTTGGCGGGTGACGCTGCCCAACATCAAGTGGGGGCTGCTCTACGGCATTATTTTGTGCAACGCCCGCGCCATGGGCGAGTTCGGTGCCGTGTCGGTCGTATCCGGGCATATCCGGGGCGAAACGAACACGCTGCCCCTGCACATCGAGATTTTGTATAACGAATATCAATTTACCGCGTCGTTCGCAGTTGCTTCGCTGCTTGTGCTGCTGGCGTTCGTCACGTTGGTCGTGAAGAGCCTGGTGGAATGGAAAACCGCGCAGGGAAATAAGGAAGCCGAAGGAGGCGCAGGGCATTGAATATCGAGGTCAGAAATGTCAGCAAATCGTACGGCGGTCAATTGGCGGTCAACGACGTCAGCTTTAAGATCGATCGCGGAAAGCTGATCGGACTGCTCGGCCCAAGCGGCGGCGGCAAATCTACCCTGCTGCGCATGCTGGCAGGTTTGGAAACACCGGACACCGGGGATATCATCATCGATGGCCGGCGGGTCAACTCCGTTGCGCCGCAGTACCGCGGAATCGGATTCGTGTTCCAGAACTACGCGTTGTTCCGCCATATGTCGGTTTACGACAATATCGCGTTCGGGCTTTCGGTCAAGAAGGAGAAAAAGGCGGCGATTGCGCGGCGGGTGGAGGAGCTGCTCGTGTTGACGGCCCTGAAAGGATTCGAGCACCGTTATCCGCATCAGCTGTCGGGCGGCCAGCGCCAGCGCGTTGCGTTCGCCCGGGCGCTGGCCCCGGGGCCGGAGCTGCTGCTGCTCGACGAGCCGTTCGCCGCCATCGACGCCAAGGTGCGCAAGGAGCTGCGCACGTGGCTGAAATCGCTGATTGAGCGGCTCGGCATTACAGCGATTTTCGTTACCCATGATCAGGACGAGGCGATCGAGGTGGCGGACGAGATGCTGATCATCCAGCAAGGCAAGCTCGAGCAGCAGGGAACGCCGATGGACATCTACCAGTTGCCGCAGACGCCGTTCGTGGCGGGCTTCATCGGCGAATCGCGGCTGCTGCCGAATCCGGATCGGCTGCGCGGCTTTGAGGACGTCGCTTTCGGCACAGGCCATCTGTCGGCGATCGTGCGGCCCGAATTCGTGGAAGTGGGACGCGGCGGGGAGATCGCGTTCCCTTCGGCCTCGGAGAAAGGGGTTGTGCGGCACGTATTTTTTCGGGGAGCCTATCTGGAGCTGGAGGTGGAGGCAGGTGGGAACCTGCTGCCTTCGCGCCGCTCGCTCGACGGGGAGCCGATGAGATCCGGCGATGAAGTATCGGTGCTCGTTCACAGGCTGTACGTGCTGGACCGGGGCTCGGCTTGCATCGTCGAAAATCCGCTCAAAATCGATCCTATGCCCGTTCATATCTAAATTCCGATGATTCCGATGGGAGGAGACTCGCCAATGGCAAAACCGGTGGAAGTCGATGATGTATGGGCGGAACGTATCGTCGGACAGGTAAACGGACTGGAGTACGGCTCGGTGCTGATCACCGTTCATGACGGGCGCATCGTGCAGATCGAACGCACGGAGCGTAAACGGTTCGACCAGCAGGCGGCTTCGCCGCAGCAGAAGAGGCCGATCGGCGATGACCGGCTGCGCGATGCGAAATAGCGGGCGGGAGTCCAGACACGAAAATAGCCCCGAAAGCCGCCGTTAACGGCAGCTTTCGGGGCTTCCTTGTGTCCGATTGTAGTGCGCTTGTTACGAAATGGCGAATTTGATGATCACGGCTGCGGCAAATACGACCAACATGAAACCGAAAAAGACGCCGAAGCCCACTGCCGTATCCATGAAATCGTTGCGGGGCTCTTCGTTCACGTGGTTGCGCGGGTCTTGTACGTTGTCCATGGGCAAGGTCCTCCTTGAAAAGACGGTCCTTTCCACCGCCGCTGCCGGCGCCTGAAGGCGTCTTGAAATCACATATGCGATGCACGCTCTCCTCAGCATTATACCGAACCGCGGGAACAATTGTAAAGCGTGCGGTTTGTGACAAAAATAAGGAGATTGCGCCGCCGGGCCGCATGGCCGGAGCCGCGTTCCCGCTTCAAAAAGCGCCGTGCTGTGCTACAATAGAAAGGATGGGAGGGAAGCGGACAATGGAACACACGGACAACATCCGCAACAAGCTCGCGCTGCTTCCGGACCAGCCCGGGTGTTATCTGATGAAGAACGGGGAAGGCGCCGTCATTTACGTAGGCAAGGCGAAGGTGCTTAAACACCGCGTCCGCTCCTACTTTTCGGGCAGCCATAGCGCCAAGACCCAGCGGCTGGTGTCGGAGATCCGCGATTTCGAATACATCGTGACCTCCAGCAACATGGAGGCTCTCATTCTCGAGTGCAATCTGATCAAGCAATATCATCCGCGATACAACGTCCTGCTTAAGGACGACAAATCGTTTCCCTATATCAAAATTACCGGCGAGGCGCATCCGAAGCTGGAGGTTACGCGCCGCGTCGTCAAGGACAAAGGCAAATATTTCGGCCCTTATCCGAACGCCTATGCCGCGCAGGAGACCAAAAAGCTGCTGGACCGGCTGTACCCGCTGCGCAAATGCAAGACGCTTCCCGACAAGGTGTGCCTGTACTATCATCTCGGCCAATGCGTAGCGCCGTGCGAATTCAAGGTCGACAAAACGGTGTACGAGGATATGGTGCAGGAGATCAGCCGGTTCCTGAACGGCGGGCACGACGAGGTGAAAGCCCGGCTGCAGAGCAAAATGGAGGCGGCGGCCGAAGCGCTTGAATTCGAGCGCGCGAAGGAATACCGCGACCAGATCCTGAACATCAATGCGGTCATGGAGAAGCAGAAGATTACGCTGGCCGATTCGCTTGACCGCGACATTTTCGGCTTTGCCGTCGACAAAGGGTGGATGTGCGTGCAAATTCTGTACATGCGCCAGGGCAAGCTGATCGAACGGCATGCGACGACGTTCCCCTACTACGGCGAGCCGTATGGCGATTTCATGTCGTTCGTGACGCAGTATTACAGCGACAATCCGGCGCTGCCGAAGGAGATTTTCCTTCCGTCCATGCAGGACGGCTCCTTGCAGCAGAAGGGTTCCGATGAGGCTGCGGCCGATGGCGAGGTCGAGGATGCCCGCGCCGCTTTGCAGAAATGGCTCAAGGTCAAGGTGCTGGCGCCGCAGCGCGGCAAAAAGAAGGACGTCGTCCGGATGGCGATGAACAATGCGAAGGTGACGCTCGACGAGAAGTTCAAGCTGATCGAGCGCGACGAGGAGCGGAGCGTGAAGGCGTCGGACGGGCTTGCCGCCCATCTCGGCCTGGCGTCGGTACGCCGGATCGAGGCGTTCGACAACTCCAACATCCAGGGCACCGATCCGGTATCGGCGATGGTCGTGTTTACGGACGGCAAGCCGGACAAGAAGGAGTACCGCAAATACAAGGTGAAGACCGTCCGGGGGCCGGACGATTACGAGACGATGCGCGAGGTGATCCGCCGCCGGTATGAGCGCGTGCTGAAGGAGGGCTTGCAGCCGCCTGATCTGATCGTGGTCGACGGAGGCCGGGGACAGATCGGCGCCGCCGTCGACGTGCTGGAGAACGAGCTCGGGCTGTTCATCCCGGTATGCGGACTTGTGAAGGATGCGAAGCATAAAACGGCGCAGCTGATGACCGGCGATCCGCCGGCGATCGTGCCGCTGCCGCGGGACAGCCAGGAATTTTACCTGCTGCAGCGGATCCAGGACGAGGTTCACCGGTTCGCGATCACGTTCCACCGCGACATTCGGGCGAAATCGATGGTCGCCTCCAAGCTGGACGCCATTCCCGGCATCGGGGAAAAGCGGCGCAAGATGCTGCTGAAGCATTTCGGGTCGCTCAAAAAAATGAAAGAGGCCTCGGTCGAAGACTTCAGGCCTCTCTCGATCGGCGACAAGCTCGCCGCGCACATTATTGAAACGCTTCGGGAGGAGCCGTGACCGCATCGCCGTGCGGAGCGCGGCCCTTTTTATTTCTTGGCGTGAACTTGCGGTCGTACCAGCGGATAATCCAGGCGACGGCGACCGGCAGCACGATGTAGACAAGGCCTGCCGTTACATTGACCGGCGTACCCATAAAGATAAGCGGCATGGAGAACAGGATGCTGTTGATGACCGCGTGGGCGAAAACGGCCGCCGCGAAACCGAACTTCACGAACAGGTAACAGAAAAGCAAGCCGAGTATCGTAAGCTCGATAAGCCGGGTGGTCCACGGATAGATCGGGTATGCCACGTGGCCAAGCGCCCAGACAACCGTTGGTATGATCGCGGCCGCCGCCGTGCTGCGGAACCACTTTGTGAACACGGCGATGCCGAACATCCGGTACACCGCCTCCTCCGAAATGGCGGCGGCCCACGCCATCAGCGGGATCAGCCATGGAATTCCGAAATTAAGCGGAGATTGCGTGACGTCGCTGGTCGCCCATACGCCCATGCCTTTCTCCAACACGATAAAAATGAGCGTCTGCAGCCCGAGGAAGATGAAGGCGGCCCAGTATCCGAGCTTCATCGCCTTCCATACATGGTCGCCGAACCCGGGTTCGCCGCGGCGAACCCACAGATTGCGTCCCATCCGGCGCCACAGGCCGTCGCCGCCGACGAGCGAGAAATACACGGACACCGCGATGCCGAGGGTGAATACGATTTGGACGGCGATTCCGACGTCGGTCATCGTTTTGGCGTTTGCCTCTTCCCCGAAACCCGCGCGGATGCCGTCGTACATGTTGAGATTGTTCACCGTGTAGAACAAGAGGAACAAAGCGGTGAGCACCAATCCGCGCAGGAAGGAGGTATGCCTGCGCGCAAGGGCGGCGTAAACGATGGCGAGCACAAACAGGACAAGCGACCCGCCCAGCGATCCGGCAAATGTCATGAGCGACGCGATGCGATCCTGGCGCTCCACATAAGCAGTGTAAGTGTCGGGAACCTGGAAAGCCGGCTTGTAGTCGACGATCGTTACCGAATCATCGGGCGACTTCGCCGCCAGAATGCGAAGCTCGAGCCGGGCGTCTCCCGCCTTTGCCCCGGGGACGTCGATCACGACCGCTTGGTCGCGTTCGAAACCGCCGTCAGCCGGGCCGCGAACCTGGAGCTCCCGCCCGCGGAATCCGCGCTGCTCCGCGAACGCTTTGGCGGCCAATACCGCCGCATCGTAGGGCAGCGGCGCCCGATCGGCTTCGGGGCCGCCACTTACTTCATTCCATGCCACGATGGCGCCGGTTTCCATATGTACGTTCACGAAATGTATTCTCGTTATCCGGTCTTCTTGCCCTGTTGTGCTGCGTACTTCCACCTGATACGTATCGAGCGGATAGTCTCCGCCGTACCGTTCATCGTAGGCGTCGGTCAGCTTTTCCTTCGCTAAATAACCGGTAAGCAGCTTGGACGATTGGTGAACCGCCGCCGCGGACAACACCGTTCCGCCGAAGTTCGTCCGCACGAAGGAGGACGCTTTTTGCTCGGCCGCGGTTTCCCCGATCACGTCCGGACTCTCGGAGCTGAAGAACGAGCTTGCCGTGGAGGGGATCACTTGAAACAGCAGAAAGACGGCGAGGCAGACGGTCCCCAAACCGTATACCACATGCCAGCGGGGTTCGATGTTCGCTTGTTGCATGGCAACACCTCTTCTCACATTTTCCGATCGGTCTCACGTCTACATGTACCTTATCATATTTTGCGTGAGAAACACCAACGCAAGGCCCGGATTCCCGAAACGAGCCGAGATAATGAACCGATAATCGAAGCAAACCGGACTTTATATCGGAAAACAAGCGGATTATGATCGAGTTTGCCCGTCTTTAAGTGATTTATCCTTTTGTAAACGGCTTGCGATCGGACTATAATCATAGGCGTCGGTCTTATTTAACCTACAATCGCATAGAAGCCGAATTTCTTGTTGAAAACGGGGGAACCATAATGCCGCCGCATACCGACGCAACAGCGGGCTGCAAGCGGCATGGGGTGAATTCCGGGCGGACGGTCGTACCGTTTGCCGGGATAGGGCGGCCTGTTCGCGCCCGAATCCGTCAGCTAACCTCGTAGGCTTGTCGGGACAGGACTCATACGCACACGGCATTGGGTTTCCAGTGCTTTTTTTATGCTTCATTTCCGATTACGGCCCGGGGTGATGGTTGTGCTTAAACGTTTGTTTTCAATATCGAACTGGTCGCCGCCGAGAATTCTGGTTACCGGGTTCGCACTGATCATCCTGCTGGGCGGCCTGCTGCTGTCGATGCCATTCGCCACGGCCGACGGCCAGGGCCAGCGGTATTTGCACGGGGTGTTTGAGGCGACGTCGGCCACTACCGTGACAGGCTTGGTCCTCGAGGACACGGGCACCTTCTACAGTATGCCTGGCCAGATCATCCTTATGCTTCTTATACAGATTGGCGGGATCGGCTTCATGACGATGGCCACGCTGTTCGCCCTTGTGCTGCGACGCAAGATTTCGCTCAGGGAACGGCTCATTCTGCAGGAAGCGATGAATCAGAGCAGCATGGAAGGCATCGTCCGGCTGATCCGGCGGGTCGTCTTCTATTCGCTGGCGATCGAAGCGGCCGGCCTGGTGCTGTTTACGGTCCGCTTCGCGGTCGACATGCCTTTGGGGCAAGCCGCGTACTACGGGTTGTTCCACTCCGTGTCGCTGTTCAATAACGCCGGCTTCGATATTTTGGGCGATTTCCGCAGTTTTACCCGCTATGTCGACGATCCGATTGTAAACGTTGTTTCAATCGGGTTAATCATACTTGGAGGGCTGGGTTTCGTCGTCTTGTCGGACCTGGTGGATTACCGAAAAAAAAGGCGGCTTACGCTGCATTCCAAAGTCGTGCTGTCGATGTCGGCCGCCCTTATCGCGATCGGGACCGCGGTCATATTCATCTTCGAGTATATAAACACGCTGCAGCCGCTCGGTTGGGACGGCAAAATCTGGGCATCCTTATTTCAATCCGTATCGGCGAGATCGGCCGGCTCCAATACGGTCATCGTCGCAGACCTGCGGCAGGCGACGCAATTTTTCATCGTCATGCTCATGTTTATCGGCGCATCGCCGGGATCCGCGGGCGGGGGGATCAAGACGACGACGTTTACGGTGCTGATCGGCGCGGTCATCGCGATGATCCGCGGCAAGGAAGATATCGTGCTGTTCAAGCATCGCCTCGCCCGGGAACGCATCTACAAAGCGTTGACGATTACGATGCTGTCGCTCGCGCTGGTCATCGCCGTCACCATGGTGCTGTCGGCGATTGAGGACCGCCAGTTCATCCGGCTGCTGTTCGAGACGGTGTCCGCCTTCTCCACGGCCGGACTGGATACCGGGCTGACGCGGCAGTTGACCGACTTCGGGAAGACCGTTATCGCCCTCACCATGTTTATCGGCCGGGTCGGTCCGCTGACGCTCGCTTATGCGCTCGGACCGCGTTCGGAAAAAGAGCTGTACCGCCATCCGGAAGGCAAAATGATCATCGGATAGAATGGAGATCGGACAACGTGAAAAAGAACCAATTCGTCATCATCGGCATGGGCCGCTTCGGCTCCAGCTTGGGCAAGGAATTGGTCGAGCTCGGCTATGAAGTGCTCGGCATCGATATGGATGAAGAAATCGTCAATGAAATGAGCCAAGTGCTGACGCATACCGTAGCGGCGGACTCCACAGATGAAGAAGCGCTGCGTTCGCTCGGCGTCCGCAACTTCGACTGCGGCGTCGTGGCGATCGGCGACGACATTCAAGCCAGCATATTGACCGCCATTCTGTTGAAGGACCTCGGCGTGAAGCAGGTGGTGGCCAAAGCGATGAGCGAGCTGCACGGCCGCGTGCTGGAGAAAATCGGCGTCGACCGCGTCATTTATCCGGAACGAGATATGGGGGTTCGCGTCGCGCATCAGCTCGTGTCGCCGAATCTGCTCGATTATATCGAGCTGTCGAAGGATTACACGATCGCCGAGCTTGCCGTGCCGCGATGCCTGGACGGCATGTCTTTGAAGGAGCTGAATCCGCGCGCCAAATTCGGCTGCAGCATCGTCGCCATCAACAAAAAGAACGGCGTCATCATCGCGCCCACGGCGGCGGATACGCTGCAGGAGAAGGATGTCATGGTCGTCATCGGCACGAATCATCAGATCGATGCCTTCGAGGGCTCCGTCGCCGCGAAATCGCGGTAGCATCGCCCCGGCTAATTGCCGCGCGCGAAGAACGCCGCGATCGCTTCGACCCATAATTTGACGGAAGGGTTCATCCCGTCGGGCTCCGGATGGATGAGCGACGTGGTCCGTTTCGTCTCCTCCAGTTCCCTGACCGGCACGACGGTCAGGTCGTTGTCTTCCAGCAGCCGCTCGCGCATGTACGATTTCGGCAGCAGCGTGCCCGCCCGGCACGTATGCATGAGTCGAAGGATCGCCTCGAACGAATCGATTTCCATTCGCACGTCCGGCTTCAGCTCATATTTGGCGAACAGCTCATCCGTCAGAATCCGGTACCAGGTGCCTTTGGCGAACAGGATCATCGGAAGGCCGTTCAGGTCGGAGATGCTCATCGAGCCGGCCCCCGCATCCGTTACATAATGCCCTTTGGGCAGGACAAGCTCCAGATGATCGTCGAACAGCGGCACGCAATAGAGCGCCGGATCGTCGATGCGGGAGGCGACGATGCCGATGTCGGCTTTCTTGTCGCGGACGAGCGAGACGATTTCATGCGTTTTGCCGGTGACGGCTTTAATGTCCACCTCGGGATGCGACTCGGTCATCATCTGAATCAGGTCGGGCAGCGTCGTCTGAAGGGTCGTGAGGCTCGCGCCGATGAGAATCGAAGTGCGTCCCGGAGCCCCTTCCCCGCTGATCGTCTGCAGAAAGCGGAAATGCCGCCGGCGAGCCTCAAGCGCATAATCGTAGGTCAATTGCCCGATCCGCGTCAGCTCGAGCCGTTTGCCGACCCTTCTGAACAGCATGGCGCCGAGCTCCTCCTCAAGCTTTGCGATTTTGCGCGACAGCGCGGGTTGTGACAAATTTAACAGCGACGACGCCTTGTTGAGGCTGGACTGTTCGACGACGGTGGCGAAAATGTGAAGCTCCTCCAGCATAACGGCCTCCTATATGCATAAAAGTTATAAGTCATTATAATAAATAAGCAGTTCCATTATAAGCGAAAAAGGAGTAGCATGGGAACTGTGGCATTTCTGTGTCGAACCTTGCATTGACGCTCCCCGGGTGCGGGGGTACAATGTAAGGTGGCTCACACAACGCTTGTCCAGTCGGAAAGGAGAACGCTTACGTCATGAAAGGAAATTCGTATTACTCGCGCAAAATTCACTCGCTGCTTGGGGTGATACCGCTTAGCATGTTCATTATCAGCCATATGCTGACGAACTTCTCGGCGGTTGAGGGAGGGGCGCAAGGCTTCAAGGCAGCCGTCTCGTTCATTAACGGCTTGCCGATCCTGATCGTGCTTGAGATTGTCGGCATCTGGCTGCCGCTGTTGTTTCACGGTGTGTATGGCTTGTATATCGCCTATCAATCGGATATCAACACGGGCCAATTCAAATACGGCCGCAACTGGGCGTTCGCGCTGCAGCGGATCTCGGGCGTCATCACGTTCATTTTCGTTGCGTGGCACGTTTATCAGACTCGTATTCAGGTGTTTCTCGGCAATATTGAGTATGGGGATCTCGGAGCGACGATGAACGCGATCGTCAGCAACAACTTTTTCTTCCTTCTCTACATGATCGGCGTCGTCGCCTCGGTGTTCCACTTCGCCAACGGCATGTGGGCGTTCCTCGTCAGCTGGGGCATCACGGTCGGCCCGCGGGCGCAACGAATTTCGTCCTACTTTTGGATGGTTGTGTTCGTCATTGTAACGGGCATGTTCCTGGCGTCGCTGATGGCATTCCGGGGCGATGAATTTAAAGAAGCGGGCGCTGCGGCCGAGACGCTGCGGACGCTCGCCAATATCGGATAGTCTGCGAACAAGGAGCGAAGCGAAATGGCTAAAAATAAAATCATCGTCGTGGGCGGCGGCCTTGCCGGCCTGATGGCGACCATCAAAGCCGCGGAATCGGGCATGCACGTCGATTTGTTCTCCGTCGTGCCGGTCAAGCGGTCCCACTCGGTATGCGCGCAGGGCGGCATCAACGGCGCGGTCAACACGAAGGGTGAGGGCGACTCCCCCTGGGAGCACTTCGACGATACGATCTACGGCGGGGACTTCCTTGCCAACCAGCCGCCGGTCAAGGCGATGTGCGAAGCGGCGCCGGGCATCATCCACCTGATGGACCGGATGGGCGTCATGTTCAACCGGACGCCGGAAGGACTGCTCGATTTCCGCCGGTTCGGCGGAACGAAGCATCACCGTACGGCTTTCGCGGGCGCGACGACCGGCCAGCAGCTGCTGTATGCCCTGGATGAGCAAGTACGCCGTTGGGAGACGGCGGGCCTTGTCACGAAGTACGAGCATTGGGAATTTCTCGGCGCCGTGCTCGACGACGACGGCGTATGCCGCGGCGTGTCGGCGCAGGACCTGCGCTCGATGGAGATTCATTCGTTTGCGGCGGACGCGGTTATACTGGCAACGGGCGGCCCGGGCATCATTTTCGGCAAAACGACGAACTCCGTCATCAATACGGGCACCGCGGCGAGCGCCGTGTATCAGCAAGGTGTCCATTACGCGAACGGCGAATTCATCCAGATCCACCCGACGGCGATTCCGGGCGACGACAAGCTGCGCCTGATGTCCGAATCCGCGCGCGGCGAAGGCGGCCGGGTGTGGACGTACAAGGACGGCAAGCCGTGGTACTTCCTTGAGGAGAAATACCCGGCGTACGGCAACCTGGTGCCGCGCGATATCGCGACCCGTGAAATTTTCGCGGTGTGCGTCGATATGAAGCTCGGCATCAACGGCGAGAACATGGTTTACCTCGACCTGTCGCACAAGGATCCGAAGGAGCTGGACGTGAAGCTCGGCGGCATTATCGAGATTTACGAGAAGTTCATGGGCGACGACCCGCGGAAGATTCCGATGAAAATTTTCCCGGCCGTTCACTATTCGATGGGCGGCATGTGGGTCGATTACAACCAGATGACGAACATTCCCGGCCTGTTTGCGGCCGGCGAGTGCGAATATCAATATCACGGCGCGAACCGCCTCGGCGCGAACTCGCTCGTATCGGCGATCTACGGCGGCATGATGGCCGGGCCGAAAGCGGTCGAATACATCAAAGGGCTGAAGAAGTCGGCCGAAGATGTGTCGTCGTCCGTATTCGATCGCGAGAAGCAGCGCCACACCGCGAAATACGAGTCGATCCTCGCGATGAACGGCTCCGAGAACGCGTATGTGCTGCACAAGGAGCTCGGCGAGTGGATGACGAACAATATGACGGTCGTCCGCTACAACAACAAGCTGCAGGAGACGATCGACAAGATCAAGGAACTGAAGCAGCGTTATGCGAAGATCAACATCAACGATACGGCGCGCTGGAACAATGCCGGCGTCGCCTTTACCCGCCAGCTGTGGAACATGCTGGAGCTGGCCGAGGCGATGACGCTTGGCGGCTTGCTGCGCAACGAAAGCCGCGGCGCGCACTATAAGCCGGAATTTCCTGACCGGAACGACGACGAATTCATGAAAACGACGAAGGCGGCCTGGACGCCGGAGGGCCCGAAGATCAGCTACGAAGATATCGACGTCTCGCTGATCAAGCCGCGCAAACGCGACTATTCGAGCGACAAGAAGAAAGGAGAATAACGATGGCGGAGACAACTACGGCTACGGCTGCGGCCAACAAAACGATCAAGTTCATCATCACCCGTCAGGACAGTCCCGATACCGCTCCTTATACGGAAACGTTCGAAGTGCCGTACCGCGCGAACATGAACGTGATCAGCGCGCTGATGGAGATTCAGCGCAACCCGTTGAACGCCGACGGCAAGCATACCGCGCCCGTCTGCTGGGAGTCCAACTGTCTCGAGGAAGTGTGCGGCGCCTGCTCGATGATCATCAACGGCAAGCCGCGCCAGGCTTGCTCGGCGCTGATCGACAAGCTGGAGCAGCCGATCCGCCTGGAGCCGATGCGCACGTTCCCGGTCGTTCGCGACCTTGTCATCAACCGCGAGCGGATGTTTAACGCGCTGAAGCGTGTCAAGGCATGGATTCCGATCGACGGCACATACGATCTGGGCCCGGGCCCGCGAATGGCGGAGACGAAGCGCCAATGGGCGTACGAGCTGTCCAAGTGCATGACCTGCGGCGTCTGCCTCGAAGCCTGCCCGAACGTAAACGACCGGACGAGCTTCATCGGACCTGCGGCGATCTCGCAGGTGCGGCTGTTCAACGCCCATCCGACGGGCGAGATGAACAAGGATGAACGGCTCGAGACGCTGATGGAAGACGGCGGCATCGAGGGCTGCGGCAATTCGCAGAACTGCGTGCGCGCCTGCCCGAAGGGCATTCCGCTGACGACGTCGATCGCGGCGATCAACAAGGATACGACGAAGCACATGTTCAAGAAATGGCTGGGCATGTAGGGCTCCGGTTGTTCGGGTGCTTCGCTCCGTTTCGCGTCCGTTTCCTGATTCACTAAGCCCATGCTAGGGTGGAAACGGCCACAAATAAGCCGCTCTGCCCCCGAACAACCTCCGCTGCAGGTTGAAGATCTAAGAGACAAGCGATCGAAAAAGCAACTTGGGATTAACCCCCCAAGGGATCGAAAAGCAGCTGGGGGACTAAACTCCAAGAGATAAAAGCGGAAAGATGAACACCAGTAACCTATCGCCCGGACGGTTGTCCGGGCGTTTTTATAGTGCTGTTTGCGGGTTTCGGCAACTCAGCTTAATGGAATCGCTGCGGAAGCGTCCTATTTTTGACCCCATATCATGGATTTTATCCAATGAAATGCCGCTTTTTCGCCGAATGCGCCCTGTGCACAGAGGAAACGATGGCTGTAAGGGTTTACAGATCCGGCTTGATCCGTTATATATGAGAATATCGAGAAGTTGCGATGAGCATGGCGGACGGAGGTCATATATGGATAAAAAATATGTGCTGGCGCTTGATCAGGGGACGACCAGCTCAAGGGCGATCCTGTTCGACAAGACGGGCGGCATCGCGGCGATCGCGCAGAAGGAATTGACGCAATTCTACCCGAAGCCAGGCTGGGTCGAGCACGATGCGATGGAGATATGGGCCACGCAGAGCGGGGTGGCGCGCGAGGTGCTCGAGCGCGTCGGCGCCCGTCCGCAGGAAATCGCCGCGATCGGCATCACCAACCAACGGGAAACGGTCGTCATTTGGGATAAGCATACGGGCAAGCCGATTCATCGCGCGATCGTGTGGCAGGACCGCCGAACGGCAGGCATTTGCGATGAGTTGAAGCAGCGGGGGCTTGAGCCGTATATCAAGGAGAATACGGGACTCGTCGCGGACGCTTATTTTTCGGGTACCAAGGTGAAATGGCTGCTCGACCAAGTGGAGGGGGCGAGAGAAAAGGCCGAGCGCGGGGAGCTGCTTTTCGGAACGGTCGACACCTGGCTCATCTGGAAGCTGACGCGCGGCCGGGCGCATGCGACGGATTACTCCAACGCTTCCCGAACGATGCTTTATAATATCAAGGAGCTTGGCTGGGATGAAAAGCTGCTGCAGGAGCTCGGCATTCCCGTCTCCATTCTGCCTGAGGTGAAGCCTTCGTCCGGCCTGTTCGGCGTGACGGATGAGCACACGTTCGGCGGCGCGGAAATTCCGATCGCCGGGGCGGCCGGGGACCAGCAGGCGGCGTTGTTCGGCCAAACCTGCTTCAAGTCCGGCATGGCCAAAAACACCTACGGAACCGGCTGCTTCATGCTGATGAACACCGGCGAGCGCGCCGTTGTCTCCAAGTGCGGCCTGCTGACGACGATCGCGTGGGGGATCGAGGGCAAGGTGGAGTATGCGCTGGAGGGCAGCATTTTCATCGCGGGGGCGGCCGTTCAGTGGCTTCGCGACGGGCTGAAGCTGATCGATTCGGCGGCGGATTCCGAATATTATGCGAGCACGGTCGCCGACACCGGCGGCGTCTACGTCGTGCCGGCCTTCGCCGGCCTGGGCGCCCCCTATTGGGACATGTACGCAAGAGGCGCGATTTTCGGCTTGACGCGCGGCTCCAACAAGGGCCATCTCGTCCGGGCGACGCTGAACTCGCTCGCCTATCAGACGAAGGATGTACTGGGCGCGATGGAGAGCGATTCGGGGCTTAAGCTGCAGTCGCTGCGCGTAGACGGCGGGGCGACCGCCAACAACCTGCTGATGCAGTTCCAGGCCGACATGCTGGGCGTGGAAGTATGCAGGCCGCTAGTGACCGAAACGACCGCGCTCGGCGCCGCCTATCTGGCGGGAATCGCCGTCGGCTTTTGGAGCCGGTCGGAGCTGGGGGCGAATTCGGGCAACGAAACCAGATTCGTTCCCGATATGGAGGAAGCCGTCCGCACGAAGCTGTACAAGGGCTGGAAAAAGGCGGTCAAACGGACGATGGATTGGGAGAAGGACGAGGAATAATACCCGCCGCGCCGCAACTTGCCGACAGACGCTTTTACGATTAGGAGAGAGAGCCGTATGCAATCTATACCGTTTTCCGCAACGGAACGAACGTCCAGGCTGGAGAGTATGGCGAAAGCGCAGCTCGATTTGCTGGTCATCGGCGGCGGCATTACCGGCGCCGGTATCGCGCTGGACGCGGCATCGCGCGGGCTGCGTGTCGGTCTGGTGGAAAAGCAGGATTTCGCCGCGGGCACGAGCAGCCGCTCGACGAAGCTGATCCACGGCGGTCTCCGATACTTGAAGCAGGGCGAAATCAAGCTGGTTCGGGAGGTCGGCCGCGAGCGCGCGATTTTATACCGGAACGCCCCCCACCTCGTCATCCCGGAGAAAATGCTGCTGCCGCTGGTCGAGCAAGGAACTTACGGCAAATGGGCGACCTCCGTCGGGCTGTGGATGTACGACAGACTGGCCGGCGTCAGCCGGAAGGAACGGCGCGTCATGCTGGACAAGGAGGAGACCGGGCAAGCCGAACCGCTGCTGCGGCGCGATATTTTGAAGGGCGGCGGCCTCTACGTCGAATACCGGACCGACGATGCGCGCCTGACGATCGAGGTGATGAAAACGGCGAGCCGGCTTGGCGCCCTGTGCGTCAACTACGCCGAAGCGGCCGAGCTGATTTATGAGGGCGGCAAGCTGGCCGGGGCCGACGTCGCCGATCTCATCGGCGGAGGCTCCTACCGGATCACGGCGGCGAAAGTCGTGAACGCGGCCGGTCCCTGGGCGGATCGGCTTCGCAGTATGGATAAATCGTTATCGGGCAAGCGTCTGCATCTGACGAAAGGCGTTCATCTTGTCGTTCCCTATGAAAGGCTGCCGCTCAAGCAATCCGTCTACTTCGACGTGCCGGACGGACGCATGATTTTTGCGATCCCGCGCGGACGCTCCACCTATATCGGCACCACGGATACGAATTACGACGGGAATCTCGAGAAGCCGGCGGTCACGGCGGACGACGCAGCTTACCTGCTGAACGCCGTGAACCATATGTTCCCGGATTCGCAACTGAAGGAAAAAGACATCGCGTCGAGCTGGGCCGGCCTGCGGCCGTTGATACACGAGGAGGGCAAGTCACCGTCGGAGCTGTCGCGCAAGGACGAAATATTTGTGTCTCCCTCGGGTCTTGTTACGATCGCGGGCGGCAAGCTGACCGGTTACCGGAAAATGGCGGAGCGCGTCGTGGATCTGGTTGCCGCTCAACTGAGCCGGGAGTATGGAAAGATCGCCAAACGATGTCATACCGACAAAATCGTGCTGACCGGCGGCGAATTCGGCTCGGCCGAAGCGATACCGTCCTTTATCGAGGGCTTGTGCGGTTCGGATATCGGTCAATGGGCGGGAAGGGAGCGAGTGAAGGAACTGGTTTATCGGTATGGAGTGAACGCCGGGGAAGTGCTGGCTCGTGTTCGGGAACGTCCGTCCGAGCATGCCGGCATCCAGCCCGATCTTGGCATGGCGCTGCTGCTGGCGGAGGCCGATTATGGCATGACGGATGAAATGTGCACCGGTCCGGACGATTTTTTCATCCGCAGAACGGGGATGCTGCTGTTCGACCGGAACACGGCGGCGGCGCGTCTTGAGCTCGTAGGCGAGCAAATGGCAGCCAAGCTGCAGTGGGGGCAGGAAAGGACGCGCCGCGTATACGCAAGCTTCCTGGAGCAGTGCATGGCGGCGGTCGCGTTCGAGTGATGGCGAATGGTGAACATCCCGGCGGGAAAGCAAAAAGACTGCGCGGGCGCTTTCGGCGCCGGCGCAGTCTTATTTTCGAAGGGCGGCGCGGACGGGTTACATCCACTCTTCGCCCCATTGCTGGATGGATTCGATCACGGGCTCGAGCCCGAGTCCCTTTTTCGTCAATTCGTATTCGATCCGCACCGGCATTTCCGGGTAGACGTTGCGCTTTACAACATCAAGAACCTCAAGCTCCTTCATGCGGTCGGTCAGCATTTTATCGCTCATCTCCGGAATTTGCTCCTTGATCTCCTTGAACCTTTTCGGTCCTCCAAGCAGCACCCGGATAATAAGTCCCGTCCATTTTTTGCCGAGCAATTCAGCAGCGGATTCGTATTTTGGGCACATTTTTGAGTAGTCCACCGGTTATCACCCCACTTTAAGTAACTATATTGTATCACGCAGGGCTGCAAAAAGTAAGAAAAAAAACGACAAATACGGCTGAAGACAAAAAAATAATCATATACTTGACTAAAGTAAGTAACTTATTATATTATTGGTCTACAGAAAAAACATTCATCCGTAAGGAGAGGGAGAAAGAGATGGAAGATATGGGGATTCTGATTATTCGGGTCATTGTCGGTTTGCTGTTTATCGGTCACGGCGCGCAAAAGCTGTTCGGCTGGTTCGGAGGCTACGGCTTGAAAGGCACGGGAGGCTGGTTCGATTCGATCGGCATGAAGCCCGGCGTGGCGGCGGCGCTGGCAGCCGGTTTGGCCGAGGTAATCGGCGGGCTGCTGTTCGGCCTGGGGCTGCTGCTGCCGTTAGGCGCGGCGCTGATCGCGGTCAGCATGCTGGTCGCGATCGTTAAGGTTCACGGAGCCAACGGCCTGTGGGTGACACAGAACGGCTATGAATATAATCTGGTGCTGATGGTCGTCGCAGTCGGCCTCGCGCTCTCCGGCGCCGGCGAATACTCGCTTGACGCGATGATGGCCGACTGAGCGGGGGCTTAAAGATGCGTCTCGGCTGAAAATGTGACATACTAAGGATATCGAACGCGGATGACCGGCATACATGCCGTACGTCAGCCGTGCAGTTCCTTTTCTTTCAGGAACTGCCGTCCGTATTCTCCATGCGGATGAATGACGGCGTGTTCGGTCTGGATGGTGGAGTGTTTAATGTTGTACTTGTTCCGCAGCGTTTCATCAATGGCGAGAATGACGCAGTAAGGCTGGATATTTTCGTTGACAAACACGTGGGCGGTTAGCGAATAATGATCGGTCGATACGGCCCACAGGTGCATTTCGTGCACATCCTCGACGCCTTCGAGCGCCAGAAGGTCCGCGCGGATGGCGTCGAGGTCGAACTTCTCGGGCACCGATTCCATAAGAATAAGATAGGATTGCCGGATGATTTTGGCGCCGCCGGTGAAAATGATGCCGCCGATGATGAGACTGACGAGCGGGTCGAAGGCCGGCCAGCCGGTCAAGAATATGAGCAGCGCCGAGACGATGACGCCGATCGAGCTGATGAGGTCACCGATGAAATGCCACAAGGCGCTCTGGATGTTCAGGTTCTTTTCTTCCTTCATGCTTCGGCTGAGCACGACGGTAAGCACGATGTTGACGGCCAGGCCGATGGAGGAGATGATCAGCATCAGCTGAAAATTGACCGGCTCCGGATTGACGAACCGCCGGACGCCTTCGATGAAAATACCGGTGGCGATGACCGCCAGCGTCAGCCCGTTGAGGAACGAGGCGATGATCTCAAAGCGCAGGTAGCCGAAAGTGAAACGGGCGTCGGGCTCACGCGACGCCAAATAGATGGCCGTCATGCTGAGGCCGAGCGCGATAACGTCGGAAATCATGTGGGCCGAGTCGGACAGAAGCGCGAGCGAATTGCTCGCAAGCCCGCCCACGATTTCGACCAAGGTGAAAAACAGCGTAAGCCAAAGCGCAATCCATAACGTCCGTTTTGAAGCGGTCTGTTCCTTGACGTGGCCGAGATGATGATAGTCGTACACGGTTCACACCCCTTCCGTTGCGCCGCACCCAATCGGACATTTGTTACACAAATGAAATGGTCCTGTTACGGCACCTTCACATTGGCAGGCTATTATAATAAGCAAGACCCCCTTTTTTATATACCTTATTGGGACCCAGCCGCTCGCGGCGGGGTCCACTTTTTTACTTATTTTATATCCTTAGGGGGTCCCCAAAAGTAATCGGAATTCGCTACACCGCTTCGCTTCACTTTTTGGGGATTATTTTAGGATATGGCATGGGGGCCCATGCGGTTACAACGGCACCGTGACGGGACGTTTCTGCCGGTAAAATACCCAGTGGCGGAACCCGATTTCCTTCAGCCGCTGCCGGACAAGCTCCCAATCCTCGCCGACGCGCCCCGGGTGATGCGCATCCGAGCCGAACGTGACGTCGACGCCGAAATGAAGCGCGCGCTCCAGAATGGCGTCGGCCGGGTACCAGCCGCCGCAGTCTTTCGTTGAGCCCGATGTGTTGATCTCGATTGCGACGCGGTTGTCCGCAATCGCTTTCAGGGCGTCGTCGATCGCATCGTGCGCGGCGATATCGGAGAAGGCCGGATAATAGCCCTTCATCGCGTCGATATGGCCGAGCACCTGGAAAATCCCGCTTCGAGCCGACTCCTCGATCAGCCGGTAATAGCTCTTTTTCTCTTCGACATGCTTTGCCTCCGACAGCCCCTTCCACCGATTGCGGTTGAAAATGCTGACGCCGCCCACCTGATGCACGGAACCGATAATGTAATCGAAAGGGTACGCCTCGTATGCGGTCCGGTAAACGTGGGCATGCTCCGGAAAAAAATCGGATTCGACGCCGAGCAGCACCTCGATCCGGTCCCGATATTTTTCCTTCAGGCTTAAAATCTCGTTCACATAGCCGGCGAACTCGCTTCGCGCCATCGCAATCCGCGGCTGGGGCCGGTCCAGTTCATGCGCGAAGTAAGGGGAATGATCCGATATGCCGATAGCGGTGAAGCCGGCTTCAATCGCCGATCGGATATAGTCCTCGATCGTGCCTTCCGCGTGGCCGCACCGCAAATGGTGGGTGTGCAGGTCGAATTTCAAACGGCTGCCGCCTCCTTCTTGTAAGTCAAGCTCGAAGCCTCTATTCGCTGCTGACGAATTGATGCTCCGGCATGCCTTTCAAATCGCTGAGAAACTGCTGCATCGCAGAATTCAAATATCTTCCCGATTTGTAGATAACGCCGACCGGATGGGTCGTTTCGAGCTCCGGAACCTTGATCATTCGCAGCGACCCCCGCTTCAGCTCGCCCGCAATGGACAGCTTGGAGACGATCGCCGCGCCCAGGTTGATCTCGACCATCCGCTTGACTTCTTCACTGCTGGACAGCTCCATCACGATGTTGGGCTCAATGCCGTACTTGCGGAACAACTGGTCGACGAACCTTCTTGCCAGCGTATCCGGGGAAAGCATGATAAACGGAATGTCCTTTAGCTTATCCACGGTCGTATGCTTTGAACCGCCGAGCGGATGGTCGGGGGATACGATCAGCTCGAACGTATCGTAATAAAGCACCGAGGTCAACAGGTTCGGATTGCGCTCGGACAGATAGGTGATGCCGATATCGATCGAGCCGTTCTCCACGCTGGCCATGACCTGTGAAGAAGGCATCGAATGGATTGTCGTCTTGATCAACGGGAACAGGTTCTGGAAGTATGAGAGAACACGCGGCAGGATTTGAATGGCAAAGGACGAGGTCGTGCCGAGGACGATATGGCCCTGCGGCGTTTCGTTCAAGTCGGACAGCTTCTGCTTGAGCTCCTCGACGATCGCCAATATGCGCTCGGCGTGCTCCAGAAACACCTGGCCGCGGTCGGTCAGCGTCACAGGCTGATTCCGGTCGATCAGCACCGTCTTGAACTCGTCTTCCAGGCTTTTGATCTGCGCGGATACGGCAGGCTGAGTCAGGTTGAGGAGCTCGCCGGCTTTGCGGAAGCTCATCGTCTTGGAGATGGTCAGTAGCGTTTCAAGCTGGCTGATGTTCAACGTCAATCACTCCCCTGGCCGCTCGCCTCATGGTTGCGCCCTAACGGCATATATGTATTATTATAGGCTATCCGCCTGCCCGCGGCAATTTGGCCGCCGCCTGTGCGCGGATGCGGCAGGATTGGCGCGAGGGATGTCGAATGTTTTCGCTTGGCAAGAGATCGATGGAGGAGGGACCGAATGGAGCGAAAAACGATACGGGCCTGGATCATGTACGACTGGGCCAATTCCGCGTTTGTGACGACGATGCTGGCGGCGGTCATGCCGGTATTTTACGAATCGGTCGCGGGCAAGGGTTTGGCGGACAATACGGCTGAAAATTATTGGGGCTTCACGCAGACGGTCGCCACGCTGCTCGTGGCGCTGCTGTCTCCCGTGCTCGGCGCCATTGCCGACTATCGGGGCTCGAAGGTGCGGTTTCTCGGCGTGTTTATGCTGGTTGGCGCCTTGGCCAGCGTTGCTTCGGCGCTCATCGGTGAGGGCGATTGGCTGCTGGCCTCGGTGCTCGTCATCATCGGCACGGTCGGCTATGCCGGGGGCAATACGTTTTACGATGCGCTGCTTACGGATCTGGTGCCGCTGGAGAACCGGGACAAGGTCAGCGCGCAGGGCTATGCCATGGGCTATATCGGCGGCGGGCTGCTGCTCGCGGTCAACGTCGTCATGATCCAGGGCTGGGAGATGCTCGGTTTCCCGGACCAGACGACGGCCACGCAGCTGGTGTTCGTGACTGTCGGCATATGGTGGCTGCTGTTCTCGATTCCCTTGTTCCGGAGCGTCAAGGACCGGCCGCGCAACCGGGGAATGAAGCTCGGCGCGGTTGTCCGCACCGGATTCGGCAATGTCGCCCGAACGTTCCGCAATATCCGCCGTTATCCGCAATTAATGAAATACATGCTTGCGTACTGGTTTTTCAATGACGGCATCAATACGATCATTCTGATGGCGACCGTGTACGGCAGCGGCATCGGGATCGAGATGAGCCATTTGATTATCGCGCTGCTGATCACGCAGTTCGTAGGGTTCCCCAGCACGCTTCTGTTCGGCCGGTTTGCCGTCAAGGCGGGGGCGAAGCGCGCGCTGTACGTCTCGCTGGCCGTATACGTCTTGATCGTCGTGCTCGGTTATTTTATGTCGACGGCCGCGCATTTCTATGCGCTCGCGATTATGGTCGGACTCGTGCAGGGCGGCAGTCAGGCGACAGCGCGCTCGATCTATGCGAATCTCGTTCCGCCGTCGCGGTCGGGCGAGTTTTTCGGCTTCTTGAGCCTGTCGAGCAAGTTCGCGTCGATTGCGGGACCGTTCGTATTTGCGGTGACGGGGACGATTACGGGCTCAAGCCGGCTGGCGATCGTATCGCTGATCGCTTTTTTCGTCATCGGCATTTGGCTGCTCACGCGCGTCGATCTCGCGCAGGGGCGGCGCGAAGCGCTTGCGCACGAACCGGGCGTGCCGGTGTGACAAACTCGCGGCGGAAACGCGCGAACTGGCGCGGGCCGTCCGTTAGCGGCATCGCGTGCCGCTAACGGGCGGCAGCAACGCGTGAAACCGCGGCGGGCGGTGGGTTAGCGGCACGAAATGCCGCTAGCCAGCCCAAATGTCGGAAAATCGCCCCGTTAGCGGCACCGCGTGCCGTTAACGGACGACAGTAACGGGCGAAACCGGTGCGGGCGGCGGGTTAGCGGCACCGCGTGCCGCTAACGCGTCCAAATGGCGGATAATACTCCCGTTAGCGGCATCGCGTGCCGCTAACGGGCGGCAGCAACGGGCGAACCGAGCGGCACACGAAACCCGCGGCGTGCGCTTATCGTCTTAACCGTTCCGCAACGCAAAAAGCCGGCCCGGCGCCATTAGGCGCCGGACCGGCTTTCCAGCAGCAGACTACAGCCAATCCTTCTTGCGGAAAAAGTAGTACATGCCGAAGCCGAGCACCAGCATGAACCCCAGCAGGATGATGGAGCCGCCGGGCGTACGAAGGCCGGGAATGTAGTCGAAGTTCATGCCGTATATGCCGGTCAGGAAAGTCAGCGGCATGAAAATGGTGGTCAGCGCGGTGAATACGCGCATGATTTCGTTCGCGCGCCCCGCCAGGCTCGATTGGTACGCCTCGCGCAAGTTGCCCATCAGGTCACGGTAGGTCTCGAACGCCTCGGCGATTTTCACGGCGTTCTCGTAAATGTCGTGGAAATATTTCTGCAGCTGGTCGTCGATCAGCTTCAGGTCGCGCTTGTTGAGGGCGGCGATGACCTCCTTCTGCGGACCGAGCACCTTTTTCAGCCACAGAATCTCGCTTCGCAAGCCAATAATTTCTTCCAGGTGCGATTTCTTCGTGTGCATGAGGATGTCCTCCTCAAGCTTCTCGATGCGGGCGTCAATCCGGTCGCCAACGACGAAATAATTGTCGACGACGAGGTCGACGATATGATAAAGAAACCGGTCGGGCCGGTTGACTTCTTGCTCCAGAAGCAGCGGCTTGACCGCGCGCAGCTCGTTGATTTTCTGCTTGGTCACGGTAATGATATAGTGGCGTCCGAGAAAAATGTTCAACGCGCGCAGAAAAATTTCCTCGTCGTCGAACCGGATGCTGTTGATGACGATAAAATAATGGCCGTCGTGCACTTCGATTTTGGGACGCTGCTCCTCTTCCGTCATGCTGTCCTCTACCGCCAGCTCATGCAGCCCGAAAAGCGGCTGCAGCACGGCCAGATCCTCCACGTCCGCGTCGATCCAATAGAACCCTTCGATCGGCGGTACGAGCGCGGCCTGAATGTCTTCCTCCACCGTAAATACGCCGTTGTTCACCAGCCGGATTTTCATCCGCGTTCACTCCTCTCGCTCATCCGTAATTGCCCAAGAACCGCGGATATCGGCGGGAAGCGAGGGTGACGGCTATTCACGCGGCTGCGCTCACGATGGCATGAAGAGCAGCGCGGTCATGGCCGGCTTCCGCTGACCCGGACGATATCCGGTTATGCACATGTACAAGCAGCCGTCGGGTGCGGATCGGTCGCCTTCCATAATCGCAAGCACTCCTTTAACGTCATTTTCGACACCCGCCCGAAGGCGAAAAGCGTGTCAATCCTTGTCTAGTATACTCCCGCCCGTCCGCTCCATACAAGCATGAAAAAGGGGAACCGGGCGCCTACAGCCAGTGTATTCGCCCTGGCGGGGGAAGGTGACGCCGAAAAAGCGGGCCGCCCGCGGCCAGAGGCGGTTCGTGTTGCGCGTGTTCATGCAGCGCTGATGCGCCGTTCCGTGTTCCGTGTTCTTGACGGGGATTGCGGAATGAGGTACACTAAAAAGCAACGAAAGTTCGAGGACAATTAAATACTTTCTTTCTTATCAAGAGCAGGCGGAGGGACTAGCCCGATGAAGCCCGGCAACCGGCGATAAGCACGGTGCTAATTCTTGCGGAAACGTTCGTTTCTGAGAGATGAGAGAGGGACATGAGTGATAAGCCAACCGACCCTTTCTCTGTGAGAGAGGGTCTTCTTTCTGCTCTCTCCCTTCAAGCTTTTGATGCGATGCCAAATCTTACAAAGGAGTGAGCCTGCATGCCGATTAAAGTTCCGGACAACCTGCCGGCCAAAGAAATTTTAGCAAACGAGAACATTTTCGTCATGGACGAGTCGGTCGCTTTTCACCAGGATATCCGACCGCTGCGCATCGCGATTCTGAATCTGATGCCGACGAAGGAGACGACGGAAACCCAGATTTTGCGCCTGATCGGCAATACGCCGCTGCAGGTGGAGGTCGTGCTGCTCCATCCGAAGACCCATACCTCCAAGAATACGTCCGCTGAGCATCTGGAGTCTTTCTACAAAACGTTCGACGATATCGCCCACCAGTATTACGACGGCATGATCATCACCGGCGCGCCGGTGGAGCACCTGCCGTTCGAGGAAGTGACGTATTGGGAAGAATTAAAGGACATCATGGACTGGTCCCGCCGCTCGGTCACCTCGACGTTCCATATTTGTTGGGCCGCCCAGGCGGGGCTGTACCACCATTACGGCATCCCCAAGTACGACGTGCCCGAGAAAATATTCGGCGTGTTCCCGCACACGGTGGTGAAGCGCAACATACCGCTGCTGCGCGGCTTCGACGAGCTTTTCTTCGTCCCGCAGTCGCGCCATACGGATGTGCTGCGTTCGGATATCGACAAGGTCGACAGCCTCGAGGTGCTGTCCGAATCGCCGGACTCGGGCGTCTATCTGGTGGCGTCGAAGGACGGGAAGCAAATTTTCGTCACCGGCCATTCGGAGTACGATCCGCTGTCGCTGAAATGGGAGTATGACCGCGACAAGGCCAAGGGGCTGCGCATCGACGTGCCGAAAAACTATTTTCCGGGCGACGACCCGGCGAGGCTGCCGCTGTCCTCGTGGCGCGCGCACGCCAACCTGCTGTTCTCGAACTGGCTGAACTATTATGTGTACCAGCAGACGCCTTACGATCTGGGAGCCGGCATCTGAGCCGCCGCCCGGCAGCACGGAAAATACTAAACGATGAAGGAGCATCCGTTCATGAAAATCGAAAGCCGTTTGGCACAGATCGGATCACAAAACGAACCCGTAACCGGAGCGGTAAGCTACCCGGTTTATCAGGCGACCGCGTTCCGCCACCCGAAGCTGGGCGAAAGCACGGGCTTCGACTACTCTCGGACGAAAAATCCGACCCGCTCCGTGCTGGAGGCGGCCGCGGCCGAGCTGGAGAGCGGCGACGCCGGCTTTGCCTGCAGCTCGGGCATGGCGGCGCTGCAGACGATCTTCGCGCTGTTCGGCCAGGGGGACCACCTGCTCGTATCGCTGGATCTGTACGGCGGTACATACCGGCTGCTGGAGAAAATCATGTCGCGCTTCGGCGTGACCGCCTCCTACGTCGACACGAACGATCTCGACGGGCTGGAGTCGCTTCGCCGGCCGAACACGAAGGCGGTTCTGATCGAGACGCCGACCAATCCGCTCATGATGATCACCGATCTGGCGCGGGTCAGCGAATGGGCGAGAAGCAAAGGACTGCTCGTCATCGTCGACAACACGCTGCTCACGCCGTTCTTCCAGCGCCCGATCGAGCTCGGCGCGGACATCATCATCCATAGCGCGACCAAATACCTCGGCGGACATAACGACGTGCTCGCGGGCCTGATCGTCACGAAGGGCAAGGAGCTGTCGGAGCGGATGTTTTTCCTCCATAATTCGATCGGCGCCGTGCTCGGGCCGCAGGATTCGTGGCTGCTGATGCGCGGCATGAAGACGCTGGCGCTTCGCATGGAGCGCCACCAGTACAACGCGACGCGGCTGGCGGAATTTCTGCTGGAGCATCCGGCGGTCGAAGAGGTGTATTACCCGGCGCTGCCCCACCATCCGGGACACGAGGTGCAGAACCGGCAGTCGTCGGGCAATACCGGCATTTTCTCATTTCGCCTGAAGGATGCCCGGTATGTCGAGCCGATTCTCCGCCACATCAGGCTGATTGCGTTCGCCGAGAGCCTCGGCGGCGTCGAATCGCTGATGACGTACCCGGCCGTCCAGACGCATGCGGACATTCCGGAGGAAATCCGCCGCAAGATCGGCGTGGACGACCGTCTTCTCCGGTTCTCCGTAGGCATCGAGCATGCGGATGATTTGATTGAGGATCTTGGCGGCGCGCTCGACGCGGCCGCACGGGAAATCGGGGAGTGATCGGACATGGCAAGCCGTCAATATGATTTTGACCGGGTCGTCGCGCGCGGCGGCACGGCCTCCTACAAGTGGGACCAATCGGAGAAGCTGTTCGGCCGCGCCGACATTCTGCCGCTGTGGGTCGCCGATATGGATTTCGAGCCGCCTCGCGAGGTGGTCGAGGCGATTACGAAGCGGGCGCAGGAGGGCATATACGGCTACACGATCCGGACGGACGAATACTATGAAGCGGTCGCCGGCTGGCTGTCACGCCGCCACAGCTGGACCGTCAAGCATGAATGGATCAGCTCAAGCCCGGGCATCGTGCCTGCGCTCAGCATCATCGTCCAGACGTTTACGGAGCCGGGAGACGGCGTCATTCTGCAATCGCCGGTGTATTATCCGTTCTACGACGTGATCCGGATGAACGGCCGCACCGTCGTGGACAACGCGCTCGTTGAGCGCGACGGCCGGTTCACAATGGATTTCGAGCTGCTTGAGCGCCAGGCGGCGGAAGGGGCCAAGCTGCTGCTGCTGTGCTCGCCTCACAACCCGGGCGGCCGCGTCTGGACGCGCGAAGAGCTCGAGCGGCTCGGCGACATCTGCCTCCGGTACGGCGTGCTGGTGGTCGCCGACGAGATCCACCACGATCTCGTATTCGGCGGGCACCGCCATACGCCGTTCGCTTCCGTCTCGGACGCATTCGCGCAGGCTTCCATTACCTGCATCGCGCCGAGCAAGACGTTCAATCTGGCGGGCTTGCAAGCGGCGTCCGTCATTATACCGAACGAGGCGCACAGGCTGAAATACAATCGCGCGCTGAAGACGTTGTCGCTGCACATGGAAAGCTTTTTCGGCCTGACCGCGGTCGTCAGCAGCTACACGCACGGCGATGAGTGGCTGGACCAGCTGCTCGTTTATTTGGAAGGCAATTTGCGGACGCTGCTCGATTATGTGGAGCGCCATATTCCGCAAGTAAAGCCGATCAGGCCGGAAGGCACGTATATGGTATGGATGGATTGCCGAGCCGTTTCGGAGGATCCGCGGGAGCTCAAGCGGCTGATGTTTGAGCGGGCGGGCGTCGCGTTCAGCGAAGGCTCGGTGTTCGGCAGGCAGGGTGCGGGGTATCTTCGCGTCAATCTCGCATGTCCGCGTTCGATTCTGGTCGAGGCGCTTGAACGCTTCGCCGAAGCGGTTCGCGAATCCGGGCCTCTCAGGTGACTGAGCAGGCCTTTTTGTGTTAATATACTTATTATAGTAAGTCTCAACGCGATGAGGCAGACAGGGAGCGGAAGGCTCCCCGGGAGAAGGAGGGTCCGAACGAAATGAGCCAAGTGGACCGCATACTGGAGCAAGCCTTGCTTGGAGAACGACTCAGCGTGGAGGATACCGCAGCGCTGTTCGAATCGGATCAGATCGAGAAAATGGGCCATGTCGCCAACCGGCTCATGCTGCGGCGCCATCCGCAGCCGATCGCGACGTTCGTGGTCGGGCGGAACATTAACTATACGAACGTGTGCGACGTTTACTGCCGTTTCTGCGCGTTTTACCGGCCGCCGGGCTCGGCGGAGGGCTACGTGCTCCCGGACGAGACGATTTTCACTAAAATCAAGGAAACGATAGAGGTAGGCGGAACTGAAATACTGATGCAGGGCGGCACGAACCCGAACCTGCCGTTCACCTACTACACCGATCTGCTGCGCGCGATCAAGCAGCGGTTTCCGGACATTACGATGCATTCGTTCTCGCCGGCGGAAATTCATAAGATGAAGGACGTATCCGGCGGTCTTACGCTGGAGGAGGTCGTGCGCGCCTTGCATGAGTCGGGGCTCGACTCTCTGCCGGGCGGCGGCGCGGAAATTCTCGACGACCGGACCCGCCGCAGGATCAGCAAGCTGAAGGGCTCGTGGACGGATTGGATGGACGTCATGAAGACGGCCCACCGGATCGGCATGAATACGACGGCGACGATGGTCATCGGCTTCGGCGAGTCGATGGAGGAAAGGGCCCTGCACCTGCACCGGGTGCGCGACGCGCAGGACGAGTGCCTGGCGAACGGCTACGCGTCGGCAGGCTTCCTCGCCTTCATCCCGTGGACGTTCCAGCCGGACAACACGAACATGAAGCGCGAGAAGGCGACGCCCGAGGAGTACCTCAAGACGCTGGCCATCAGCCGGATCACGCTCGACAACATCGACAACTTCCAGTCGTCCTGGGTGACGATGGGACCCGAGATCGGCAAGCTGTCGCTGAGTTACGGCTGCAACGATTTCGGCAGCACGATGATCGAGGAGAACGTCGTGTCGGCCGCGGGCACGACCCACAAAGTCAATATCGGCCTTATTCTGGAGCTTATCCGCGAGGCCGGCAAAATTCCGGCGCAGCGCAATACGCGCTATGAGCTGCTGAAGGTTTACCGCGAAACGGACGACGTCGGCCAGGATTTCGTCATGCAGAACTGAATCGGAGCTCGTTCATGCCTGCCGCCTCACGGTGGCGGGCTTTTCGTTCGGTTGGCGCCGGAACCGTGAGGACCGCTCCGTGATGCCTGCCCCGCAATAAGCAAACGGCGGCCGCCATTTTTCGCTGGCGTTTCGGGTTGATTTTGCCACTTCCGCTTTCGTATATCCCTCCATCCGCGACCATATACTGTTACGGAAAGGAGTGAGCGTATGGAGGTATTTTCGATTACCCTGACGTCCTCTTCCGAAGATAAAATGTCCCGTCTGACCCGCTGTTTGTCCGATGCGTTCGCGGATTTACATAGTCTCTCCTCCGATTCCGGCGTATGGGAGGTCGATTCGGATTCGGGCCGGCTGCGGTATGTCGATCGCCGCGGGGGCTGTTCCGAGGGCGAAAGCCGGGCTGCCGTTCTCAGGCACGCGGCGGTCGGGATGGCCGAATATGTGCTGCTCGAGTCGGAAGCCGTCCTGCTTCGTTCGATCGCCCGCAAGCAGTTCCATTATGAACGGGACGAGGATCTCGATAAAATCGTATGGCACTGCCGGCAGTTTTTGTACGGCAACGGCTCCTCCGAGGAAAACGGCCACACCGCCGACAGCCGCGGCAGACGCAAGCGGAAGGTGGCGAGTGAATTGGAAGCGTTTTTGAAGCAGCAGCCGCGCATCCATCTGGACGGTTACATCACATTCCGGCTTGCCTCCTATCGGGAGGAGCTGAGGGAGATCGTCGAATATGCGGTGGATGAATTCGTGATGGACAAACAATATCAGGAATTCATTTCCTTGCTCCGGTATTTCGTTTGCTTGCAGGAAACAAAAGTGCCCGTCGTCCATTTGATGCATGTGCAGGACAGCCAATTCACCTTGTATGACGAGCGGTACGAGCCGATCGAGAGCCGGCCCGTCGACCGGATCGTGGCCGAGATGATCGAGTCCGAAATGAATGTCGAGGACATGGTGGTGAGCCACTTGATCTCGATTGCGCCGGAGCGCATCGTCATTCATACGCGGCAGGAGGAGCTGTCCGTCATCCGGACGATTGAAGCGATTTTCGACCGGCGCGTGACCGTCTGTACGGGCTGCCGTTCGTGCGTAACGTTCTTCGAGGGTGCGTTCAAGCCGGGAGACCGCCGTTCCACTTGACCGCTGTGCGCGGAGCGGTTTATAATGGGGTTCATCAGCGACGACAAAGACATGTTTCGGCCCCGTGCGCGGTCCAGAGAGAGGAGACCCGGCTGCAATTTCCTTCCGAGAGCACTGGCGGAAATACCCCTTTGAAGCTGTGCGGTTGAAGCCGGTCTCCTTCGGGTGACGGTGGGTAAGCCGCGCCGGTTCATCCCCGTTACGGGATGCTCGAGGATACGTGCCTCGGCCGCTTCATGCGCCGGACGTATCGAATGAGGGTGGAACCACGGGTGATCAAGCGCTCGTCCCTATCGGGACGTGTGTTTTTTTTTGTTTTCTTTCATTATGGAGGAGGTTGTGAAAATGTCGATTCAAGTGAAATTTCCGGACGGCGCCGTGAGGGAGTATCCGGCGGGCACGACGGTCGAGGAGGTGGCCGGCTCGATCAGCCCCGGCTTGCGAAAAAACGCGGTCGCCGGCAAGGTGGACGGCAAGGTTGTCGATGTGTATGCGCCGCTCGAGCAGGATGCGGCGCTCGAAATCGTGACGCTAGACAGCGCGGACGGCCTGGAGGTTTACCGCCACAGCACAGCGCATCTGATGGCACAGGCGATCAAGCGGCTGTACGGCGACAGGAACGTGAAGCTGGGGATCGGTCCGGTGATCGAGGACGGCTTCTATTACGATATCGAGATGGAGCAGTCGCTTACGCCCGAGGACCTCGAGAAGATCGAGAAGGAAATGGAGCGCATCGTCAAGGAGGATCTGCCGATCCGGCGCCGTGTGGTCGGCCGCGACGAGGCGACGGCGATCTTCACCGAGCTCGGCGACAATCTGAAGCTGGAACTGATCCGGGATCTGCCGGCCGATTCGGTCATTACGATCTATGACCAAGGCGAGTTTTTCGACCTGTGCCGCGGGCCGCATCTGCCGTCGACGGGACGGATCAAGGCGTTCAAGCTGCTCAGCCTGGCGGGCGCCTACTGGCGCGGCGATTCCAGGAACAAGATGCTGCAGCGCATTTACGGGACCGCCTTCCCCAAGAAGGCGCAGCTGGATGAGCATCTCCATTTTCTCGAGGAAGCGAAGAAGCGCGATCACCGCAAGCTCGGCAAAGAGCTCGGCATGTTCACGTTCGCGAAGGAAGTCGGCCAGGGTTTGCCGATCTGGCTGCCGAACGGCGCCAAGGTTCGCCGCACGCTTGAGCGTTACATTGTCGACCTGGAGGAGCGGTTAGGCTACCAGCATGTGTACACGCCGGTCATGGGCAGCGTGGAGCTGTACAAAATATCCGGACACTGGGAGCATTACCAGGAGGATATGTTCCCGCCGATGCAGATGGACAACGAGGAGCTCGTGCTCCGTCCGATGAACTGCCCGCACCATATGATGGTGTACAAGAGCGACATGCGCAGCTACCGCGACCTGCCGATCCGGATCGCCGAGCTCGGCACGATGCACCGGTACGAGATGTCCGGCGCGCTGACCGGCCTGCACCGTGTCCGTGCAATGACGCTGAACGACGCGCATATTTTTGCCCGGCCGGATCAGATCAAGTCGGAGTTCGCCCGCGTCGTGCAGCTGATTCAGCAGGTCTATGCGGATTTCGGCATCAAGGAGTACCGGTTCCGCCTGTCGTACCGCGATCCGCAGGATACGGAGAAATATTTCCCGAATGATGAGATGTGGGAAATGTCGCAGCGTATGCTTAAGGAGGTCGTCGACGAGCTGGGGCTGCCGTATTTCGAGGCCGAAGGCGAAGCCGCCTTCTACGGGCCGAAGCTGGACGTCCAGATCAAGACCGCGCTCGGCAAAGAGGAGACGCTGTCGACGGCGCAGCTCGACTTCCTGCTGCCGGAGCGGTTCGAGCTCGAATATGTCGGCGAAGACGGCAAAAAACACCGCCCGGTCGTTATCCACCGCGGCATCATCAGCACGATGGAACGGATGACCGCCTTCCTGCTCGAAAATTTCGTCGGCGCGCTGCCGCTATGGCTTTCGCCTGTTCAAGCCCGCGTCATTCCGGTATCGATGGCTTACGAGGCATACGCCAAGGAAGTGGAAGAAAAGCTGGTCGCGGGCGGCGTGCGGGCCGAATCCGACCTGCGCAACGAGAAGATGGGCTACAAAATCCGCGAAGCGCAGCTTGAGAAAATTCCGTATATGCTGATCGTCGGCGAGAATGAGGAGAGCGGCGGAACGGTATCGGTGCGCAAGCGCGGCGAAGGCGATCTCGGGGCCAGGCCCGTTCAAGAAACGCTGGCGCTGCTGGCTGACGAGATTGCGGCCAAACGGGTGTAAACCTCCACTTCGGCTTCGCTTCACAGACTTGCCGAACGGAGTTTTGGCGCAGATTGGTATTGATGTCGATAACGGTCTGCAATTCCCCTCTAATTTGCAACATTAGCGAGTTATCCGGCGGAAATGCGGGCAAAACTGAATAAAGCTTGGCGCATCGGGGTAACCTCCGTTTAAGGGGGAGATTATCCACATGTCGTCAAGCTCTATCGCTTCCGCGCGATGCCTGAATATGCTGCTTGCGTTATTGGTCGCCGTCGTCATTGTCGGCACGGCGCATACCGCAAGCATCAGGAAGCCGGCCGCGCCGGCCTCCTCAGCCATCGCCGGGCAAGAGGCGGGGCCGAAACCGCCGATCGTGGCGGCGGCCTACAAATCCGGGCCCATCATGCGGCCACAGCGTCCGCCGGCCCCGCAGACTCGCCGGTCCGCGCTCGGTACGGCAAAGAACGCGGACGTGAAGGCGAAGGTGGCGGTCATACATAAGCCGAAGCCGATTCAAACCGTTCGCGTCACGGCTACAGGCTATACGGCCGGACTGGAATCGACGGGTAAAAAGCCGGGCATGCCCGGGTACGGCATTACCCGCTCCGGCGTCAAAGTGCGCAGAGACCATGTCTCGACGATCGCCGCCGATCCGAAGGTGTTTCCGATCGGAACGCTGATGTACATTCCCGGATACGGATACGGAATCGTCGCGGATACCGGCTCCGCGATCAAGGGCAACAAGATCGACCTTTACTTCGAGACGACCAGGCAGGTGTACCGGCTGTGGGGCAAACGGAAGGTCCACGTCGACGTACTCAAGAAAGGCGAAGGCAAGCTGGACGAATCGTGGCTTAAGGAATTGAATCGGGTGGTATCCGTCCAAAGAACCATTCCTGCCCATATTTTTGAGTCTTAAAGACTAAATTCACCTTGAGGAGATAGTTCCGCGGGGTGAATTTCTTTTTCTGAAAACGTGATATGATGATGGAGAGAATAGATTTTGTAAACGTTGTCACTGCGGGGGATCTGTCGATGTCATCAGTACAGGGCGGCGAAGATCCGCCGGGCAAGGATTGGATTGAGCAGGAGGCCGCGCTGCGGGAGCTCTATAGCCATATGATTCGGGTAGCTTACTCGAACGTCCGCAACAAGTCGGATGCGCACGATGTGGTGCAGGAGGCTTGGGTGAGGATGCTCTCCCATCAGGACTCGTTGCGGGAGGGGTGCAAGCTGACGGCGTGGGCCAAGACGATCACGCGCAATATTGCGGTGAACGTCAACAAGGTGGCGGGCCGGACGCAGCCGTGCGAGATTCGCGAAACCGGGGAGCGTTACGCCTGCTCAAGCGAGGCGGAGCTTTTGCTTGAGATATCCGAGCTGCTGGGCGGCCTGGATCCGACGACGCGGACGCTGATTTTGTATAAATTTTATTACGGATTTAAAGACCGGGAAATCGCCGACGCGCTCAATATGCCGGTGGGCACGGTAAAAGCAAAGATTCACCGCACGCGCGAGCGGTTGAGGGACGATCCGGTGTATCCGTATTGAGCGGTCATTGCCGTATAGGAATTGGGAAACGAACCTTGGAAGCCTCCCGGCGACCAGCCCCATACGCCGATTTCTAGCCGCTTGATGCCTTCATCGTACAAGCGGTCGGCTGATGGAGAGGGACAATGCGTCCCTTTTTCTACGAGAAACCCGTGTCTTTCTTGCGAATAGACACGGGTTTCGCTTTGTTTCCCCGACTTGCCGGCAGGTGATTGCGCATAAAATATTTTATTGCTCCGGGGATGTTCAAAAGCGCAATTATGCGATACAATAGGAGTGTTAAAAAATATTACATGGTGAGACAGGAGATATCGCATGACTGATCCCATCTTTTATATCGCCCCATCACACGTTAAGTATCGCAAGGCGGCGGATGTCTATCCGTTTCTGGAAGCCTATATCGCCAAAAAGGAAAATGAGATCGCCGATATCGAGCAGATGGTGCAGCGCTACGAGAAACGCCGGCAGGCGGAGGAGCGGGCTTATCAATCGATGTCGTCGCTGCGCCGCTTGCTTTCGGGCAAAAAGCCCGACCACCATTTGGCGGTCGAATATATTCATTATGTAAAGAAGCCGCTCGAGAAGGTCCGGGCGCTTCGCCAGGACATCGAACATGCCCGGCGAATTCTGGACAGCTCCTCGCCGTCCGATGTCGTTCCCGTTAACGAGGAAATGATAGAGGTATAGGAAACATGTCGTGAAAATCCGCCCCTAAGAGCGGATTTTTCTGTACCAAGCGCAAAAACCGCTGAGAGCCGGATGGCTTCAGCGGTTTTCATTTTGCCGAAAGCGATTGTTTATTGGCCGCCGGTCAGCCGTTTGACATCGAGGAAGTCGTGCTCCTGGCTGTAGGCGGGTACGCCGTGAATGCCGACATCGAGGCCGACAAGCTCCTCGTCCTTGGACACGCGAACGGGCGTTATTCGTTTAATCAGCCATAGGAAGCCCGCGGTGAGCGCGAAACCCCAGACGCTGACGACGGCGAGACCGAGCGCCTGCACGCCGAGCAGGCTCCAGCCGCCGCCGTAGAACAAGCCTGCGTAGCCTTTGCCGATTCCTTCGGTGAGTTCCGGTTTGGCAAACAATCCGACCGCTAGCGTGCCTATGCTTCCGCTGACGCCGTGCACGGCGAAGGCGCCGACGGGATCGTCGATCTGCTTGCTTTCCAGGTATTCTGTAGCCAGCACCATGGCCACGCCGCTTGCGGCGCCGATCAGGATTGCCGCCCCGTCTGAAACGAATGCGTTTCCTGCCGTGATGCCGACGAGTCCCGCGAGGGAACCGTTGATGACCATAGGCGGATCCGCTTTCTTGTAGCGGAGCATCGTAAACAGAATGCAGGCTGCGCCTCCGGCGGCCGCGGCAAGCATCGTGGCCATGGCGATGTGGCCGATCGAGCCGTTGGTCGCGCTGAGCGTGCTTCCCGCGTTGAAGCCGAACCAGCCGAACCAGAGAATGAAGGCTCCGACGGATGCGAGCGGCAGATTCGACGGAGGCACGATATTCACTTTGCCGTCGGGCGAAAATCTGCCGATGCGAGGTCCGATGAACATCGCGGCCGCCAAAGCCGAAAAGCCGCCGAGCGCATGGATAACAGCCGAGCCCGCGAAGTCGATCATGCCGAGCGAGCCGAGCCAGCCGCCGACGGACCATACCCAGTGCCCCGCAAATAGAAAACAAGCGCGCCGAACGTGATGTCAACGAACACTTTCATAATAATGCTGACTGCGTTTTTTTGCCGGACAAAGCCGGCTTCCAGCAAGGCGAAGCCGCCTTCCATCAGCAAGATCATAGCTGCCGTCAAGACGACCCAAATCGTGTCCAGGCCTTGCGACAACGTTTGCAAATCCATTCTTGTCCATCCCCTTTGAAACGTTCGTCATGTTAGATTTTCTCGTGCATCTATCAACCGCATCCCATTATAAAGTCGTCCTATAAACGCTGTCAATGAAATCAGGCCATTACATGACACGATATGTTAGATATATTTAGTGGAATTATTGCCGTTCTTACAAGGTTTCCCGTATACCCTTTCAATTACTCCGTCCCGAGACCGAGACAGGTTTCAATCGCTCGACCCTTTTACCGTTGTTGCGCCTTCGGCTATACTGGGAATAGCACGAAGCGGCAGAGGATGGTTATGATGAATGAACAATTCTTTCAGCGGATATTCTGGGGATTGCTTATCGCTGCCCTGGGCGTCGGGTTTCTGTTAAGGCAAGCCGGCCTGCTCGATTTCGATATCGGCGAGGCGATATCGCTGTTCTGGCCGGCGATCCTGATCGTATTCGGGCTTCAGAATATGGCGGTGGGCAGGCGCTACGGAAGCGGGGCGGCAACATGGGGAATCATTATGACGCTCGTCGGGTTTGTTTTTCTCGGTCGCAACCTCGGTTGGTTCGACTGGTCGATCGGCGATATCATTTCATATTTGTGGCCGGTCGCGCTGATCGTGTTCGGTCTGAGCATGATGTTGAAGCCCAAGCGGAAAAAGCCGCACGACGGCGACGAGGGCTGGAAGGCGTTTCCGCATACGACCTATGCGCCGCCCCGGCCTCCGGTCCCTCCGGCGCCGCCGCTCCATCCGAACCCGCTCGATCCCCAGCCCGAACACCAGCCCGTGCCTCCGGCGCCGGAATTCAACAAGCCGCGGCAAGGCGAGCCGCCGGGAACGGGAGCGGCAGGCCGGGACGCAAATGAAGGCGGGAACCGGTATGAACGGCGCGATTACCGCGATTATAAACGCGACCTCCGCGAGCGTTCCCGCCACCGGCATGGCTGCGCGCGGGTGGAATGGTGGAATCACGATCCGAAGGCGCTGACGCGCTCGGGCTTCATCGGCGATATCCATCTTGGCCATGATCACTGGGAGCTGAAGCCGATGAACATTTCCCATTTCATCGGTGACACCGTTCTCGATTTAACGAAGGCCCAAATTCCATACGGCGAGACGAAGATCGCGATTTCGTCGTTCATCGGCGACGTCAAGGTGTTCATCCCGAACGATTACGAGGTCGGCGTGCAGGTCGTATCCAGCGCCTTTCTCGGGGACGCTACGGTGCTGGAGCAGCGGGAGGGCGGTTTGTTCAAAAATATGAATGTCGAGACGCCTTACTATTACGATACCGACAAAAAAATCCGGCTGATCGTCAGCACGTTCATCGGCGACGTCCGCGTGACCAAAGTGGGGTGACCGCCGGATGATGGTCCGGTTTTGGCGCAGCAACAAGTGGGAGCTCATCTTTCTGTTCCTGGGCTCCTCGCTGCTGTCCCTTCTCATTATGTACGTCGGCGTCGTCTTCATAGGAGCGGGGATGGCGCTCGCAGAGATATGGACGGCCGTCTCGGTTGCTTTATTGCTTGTCAATGCAGGTTTCGGCTATTGGGCCGCCCAGCGCATACAACGCCGGATCGATTCGATGCACCTGGCGGTAAAGCAGGTTGCGCACGGCAATCTGGCGGTTCGCATCCCGGAGGCGGGAGCGAGGTCGTTCACCGCCGCTTATCATGAATTCAATGAAATGGCGGCAGCGCTGGAGCAGCGCATGCAGTGGCTCCAGAAGGCGGGCGAGGAGCATATCCTGCGGGAGGCCGCCTCGAACGAGGCGGCCGTGCTCGAAGAGCGGAAGCGGCTGGCGCGAGATCTTCACGATACGGTCAGCCAGCATCTGTTCGCCATTCATATGTCGGCTTCCTCGCTGCCCAAGCTGCTCGAAATGAACCGGGAGCGGGCGGAAAGCGTCATGGAACAGCTTATTCATATGTCGGCGATGGCCCAGAAGCAGATGCGCGGCTTGATCGCCCAGCTGAGACCGCTCGAGCTGGAAGGCCGTTCCCTGCACGAGGCGCTCGATAAGTGGTTTCCGGATTACTGCCGGCTGAACGGCATCCAGGGCGAGCTCGGCTGGCGCGTTGCGGGCACGCTGTCCGATGCGAAGGAGCATCAGCTGTTTCTGATTATCCAGGAGGCGATGGCCAACGTCGTCAAGCATGCCGGGGCCAAGAAAGCGTCGCTGCTCCTCGCGGAGACGGAAAGGCAGTATGTGATGACGCTGCAGGACGACGGAACCGGCTTCAGGGCCGATCAGGTCAAGGCCGGTTCCTACGGCTTGTCCACGATGCGGGAGCGGGCACGGAAGCTCGGCGGAGACGGGGAAATCATCAGCAAGCCGGGCGCGGGAACGCGGGTGAAAGTGACGATTCCGAAATTGGCGAAAGAGGAGAAGGAAGACAATGAGCGCAGCGGATCAATATAAAATTATGATCGTGGACGATCACGATATGGTGCGGGCGGGTTTGCGAACCTATCTGATGCTGGAATCGAAGTTCCGCGTCTCGGCCGAGGCGGGCAGCGGCGAAGAAGCGATGCGTCTGCTGCGCAGCATGTCGCCGGAGGAAAAGCCCGATGTCATTCTGATGGATTTGATGATGCCGAAGATGGACGGCGTCGAGACGGCGCGCGCGGTGCTTCAGGAGGAGCCCGGCATGAAGATCGTGCTGCTCACGAGCTTTCTGGAGGACGAAAAGGTGGTTGCGGCCATCGAAGCCGGCGCGGTCAGCTATGTGCTCAAGACCGTATCGGCGGAGGAGCTGATCTATGCGTTGAACGGCGCCGTCAAGGGCATGCCGGTGATGACGGGCGAAGTGTCGCAGGCGTTGACGCGCGGTCTTCGCCGGCGTACGGCGCAAGGCGCGGACGAAGGGCTGACGGAGCGCGAGAAGGAAGTGCTGTATCTGATCGCGGAGGGGCGCTCCAACAAAGAAATCGCCGAAGAGCTGCATATCAGCATCAAAACCGTGAAAACGCATGTCAGCAACCTGCTGATGAAGTGCGAATTGGAGGATCGGACACAGCTCGCCGTTCATGCCCACCGCAAAGGTTGGGTACGCTCGAGCTGAGCGTGCAAAGAACTTTTTCATACATAATCGAAAGGCAACGGGCAAACCTGCAAAAGACAACGCGCGGCAAGGAGACGGCGCCCGTGTCGACAAGAAACGGGTTTCCCTTTTTTTATTTCCGTTTATAATTTTTTTAAGATTGGTTTAATGTAGATTGTGCATGATAGTTTTAGCGATCAGTCGATCAGTCGACCAGCGATGTTCATATACAAGTCAAGGAGGAGAGCGGCATGGACGATCAGAACAAAAAAAATCCGTTCGACGATTTCTTCGGGAAGCAAAGCTCCCAGGCTAACGGAGAGCGCGATACGAACGGACGGGACGAAACGGATGACACGCAAAAGCCGTCCTATTACTATTCTTACGGGCCTTTTAAGTCCTCGCATGTAGAGCAAGAGGGGACGGCGCCGGGAGGGCGCGCGGAGCAGGAGCGCCAGAACGGCCATGCGGTCGTTTCCCAAGGGCCGGTCGACATCACGCCGCCGAAGGCCGTACCGGTGTATTCGCCTGTCCAGCCGTCGCACGCGGCGACGAAAAACTGGCAGGTGCGGGAAAGAAAGCGGACCTCGTTCAAGGCGATGTTCGCGTCGTTCATGGCCGGCGTGCTCGTGCTCGGCGGCCTGACGGTCGCGTCCGATCGAATGAATTGGTTTTCATCCGATCAGGCGTTGGCGTCTCAGGGGCAGTCGGCAAGCGGCGGCAATTCTTCGGCGGCGACGGCGAAGAATGGCGGCTCCGAGCCCGTTTCCAACGCGCTCGACATTGTGCGTCCGAACAATATCGCCAAAATTTTCGAGCAATCCAGCCCGGCGGTCGTCAAGATCGAGACCTATGTACGGAGCCGCGGCAACGGAGGCGGCAGCGGAGACGGACTTTTCAACGATCCGTTCTTCCGCCAGTTTTTCGGGGATGATTTCAGCGCGCCGACGCCGAACCAAGGCGGGAACGGCGGCGGCCAGCTGATGCCGAACGGGCTCGGTTCCGGATTCCTGTACAAGAAAGACGGCTATATTCTGACCAACCAGCATGTCGTAGGGGATGCCGACCAAATCAAGGTGACCGTGCAAGGCTACGATAAGCCGTTTGAAGCGAAGCTTCTGGGCAACGATTATAATCTGGACCTGGCGGTTCTGAAAATCGAAGGCGATGGCTTCCCGACGCTTCCGATCGGCGACTCGGAGGAGATCGACGTCGGCGAATGGGTGGTCGCGATCGGCAACCCGAACGGCTTCGACCATACGGTGACGGTCGGCGTACTGAGCGCCAAGGGGCGTCCGATCTCCATACCGGATGCGCAAGGCACACGCAACTATGAAAACCTGCTGCAAACCGATGCGTCGATTAACCCGGGCAACTCGGGCGGTCCGCTGATCAATTTGAACGGTGAAGTCATCGGCATCAACACCGCGGTCAGCACGCAGGCGCAGGGCATCGGGTTCGCGATTCCGACCACCACGATCAAGGAAGTCCTGGACACGCTTGAGGCGAACAAGCAAGTTCCGAAGGCGCCGTCGCCGTTCATCGGGGCAACGCTGTCGGATATTACCGAGGAGATGGCTTCCCAGCTGGGACTGGCCGACACGAACGGCTCCATCGTCTACAATATTACGTACAATTCGCCGGCATTCAAAGCGGATCTGCGCCAATATGACGTGATCGTCGGCATGGATGGGACAAAATACAATAATAAAGAGGATTTGATCGCCGCCATCCAGAAGAAAAAAGTAGGCGATAAAGTAACCATGAATGTGATCCGCAACGGCAAATCGATCGATGTAGTCATTACAATCGGCAACAAGAACGATTTCAACGTGGTGCAGTAACCGCACGCTGTTCGCACGCGGAGCGCAGGCAGGCCGCCGGCCGTCTGCGCTCTTTTCCATGGTGGTAGCTGAAGGGGGAACGTCGGTGAGACAAAAAATATTGGTCGTGGACGACGATGAGAAAATAACGTCGCTGCTGCGGCGCAGCCTGGCGTTTGAAGGCTATGAGGTGACGACGGCGGCGAACGGCCTGGAAGGCTTGAAGACGATGCTCGCGGCCGAGCCGGACCTGGTCATTCTCGACGTGATGATGCCGCATGTCGACGGCTGGGAGGTGTGCCGGCGCATCCGCGAGGGAGGCAGCAGCGTACCGGTTCTCATGCTGACGGCAAAGGATGAAATCAAAGACCGCGTCAAAGGGCTCGACACCGGCGCCGACGATTATCTGGTGAAGCCGTTCGCGCTGGAGGAGCTTCTGGCGCGCGTGCGCGCGCTGCTGAGGCGGAAAAGCGAGAAGAGCGAAGGCGGCGCGGCGCGGCTGGTTTTTGACGACCTCGTGCTCGATCTCGACTCCCGCGAGGCGATCCGTTCGGGGCGCGTATTCGATCTGACCAGCAAGGAGTTCGATCTGCTTCACCTGTTCATGCAGAATCCGAGGCGTGTGCTTACCCGCGAGACGATTATGGAGAAAATATGGGGCTACGACTACAGCGGGGAATCGAACGTGCTCGAGGTTTATATCGCCATGCTCCGCCAGAAAACGGAGGAAGGCGGCGCGCGGAGGCTGATTCAAACCGTCCGGGGCACCGGCTATGTGCTTAAGGGAGAGAACGGGTAATGTCCATCCGGCTAAGACTGACGTTATGGTACTCCTGCTTGCTGGCCGTGACGATGATCGTGCTCGGCAGCGGGATTTATTTTTTCGTCCGGTACAATACGTTCAGCGATACGAAGCAGCAGATTCACAATCAGGTCCGCAGAATCGACGTAAGCTCATCCATCGATTATTTCAATAATTTCAAAATCAATCCGACCGTGCGGATCGGCTATGAAGGCATGTACGCGCAGATCGTCAATTATGTAACCGATTCGGTTGTCCCGTCCAGCAATCTTCGGGAAGCGAAAATCCGGCTGCCCTACCCTTCTTTACAGAGCAACCCGAAACCGGGTTTCGTGGAAATGACGGTGAACGGTACTCATTTCCTGGTCTATCAAACGCCGCTCGTCCTGGAAGAAAACAATCAGGTTATCGGTCTGCTGCAGGTCGCCGCCAGCACCGAGCGCGAGTACCGCTTTCTCGAAGGATTGCGCACGATCCTGATTTTCACGTCGATCGTCGTCATTTTTCTGGCGTTCACGCTCGGGTTGTTCATTGCCCGGAAGGCGCTGCGGCCGATCGAGGACGTCATTCTGGCGACCAACCGGATCGAGAACGGCGCCAATCTCGGCATGCGCATTCCCAGAGGAGATCCGAACGACGAGATCGGTCTGCTCACCGATACGCTCAACGGCATGCTGGCGCGGATCGAGACGACCTATAACGAGCTGGACGATGCGTACAAGGCGCAGCGGCGGTTCGTTTCGGACGCTTCGCATGAGCTGCGAACCCCGCTGACCACCATCCGCGGCAACATCGATTTGCTCGAGAAAATGTGGCGGCAGGAGCTGAAGGCGATCGAGGCCGGTTCGGCCGGAAGCGTCTCCCTGATTCTGGAGCCCGAGCGGGCCGCGCTGTCGCTGGAAGCGATGCGTGACATATCGGAGGAAGCGAAGCGGATGAGCCGGCTTGTGGCGGATATGCTGTCGCTCGCGCGCGCGGATGCCGGGTACGAGATGGAGAAGCAGCCGGTGGAGCTGCTGCCGCTTGTCGAGGAGGTGGCCCGCCGGGCCCATTTGCTGCCGCGCAAGGCGGAATGGCTGGTCGGCGATTTGTCGTCCCTGCGGGGCTTTATGGTGAACGGCAACCCGGATTATTTGCGGCAGCTTGTGTTCATTTTCATCGAGAACGCGTTTAAGTACACAACCTCCGGCGAGGTGGAGCTGAAGGCGATCAAGGTCGACGGCCAGGCCGGCATTGTCGTGCGGGACACGGGCATCGGCATGAACAGCGAGGAAATTCCCTATATTTTCGAGCGCTTTTACCGGGCCGACCTGTCGCGGGGCAAAACGGCCGGCACCGGACTCGGCCTTTCGATCGCGAAATGGATCATTGACGAGCACAACGGCTCGGTTGAAGTGAAAACGCGGGAAGGGGAAGGCACGACGTTCATCGTCTGGCTGCCGGAATTCTTTCCTCCCCGGGACGATTCGGGTATAATGGAACAACCGGGCCGGCTGGACGGATAAGCCTGTCAGAATGCCGGCCAGAAAGCGGGTGGCACGTTGGAAATCGTTAAAATATCGCCGCGCGGCTATTGCTACGGCGTCGTCGACGCCATGGTGCTGGCCCTGCAGACGGCCAAAAATTTGGAGCTGCCGCGGCCCATTTATATTTTAGGCATGATTGTGCACAATCAGCATGTGACCGATGCGTTCGAGAAGGAGGGCGTCATTACGCTTGACGGCGCCAACCGGCTGGACATCCTCGATCAGATCGATAAAGGCACTGTTATTTTTACAGCCCACGGCGTATCGCCCGAGGTGCGCCTCAGAGCGCGGGAGAAAGGGCTCGCTGTCGTCGACGCGACCTGTCCGGACGTCACAAAGACGCACGATTTGATCCGTGAGAAGGTGGCCGACGGCTATGAGGTCGTCTACATCGGCAAGAAAGGGCATCCCGAGCCGGAGGGCGCGATCGGCATTGCCCCGGAGCATGTGCATCTGATCGAACGCGAAGAGGAAATCGACAAGCTGCGGGTGCCGTCCGGCAAAATCATCATTACGAACCAGACGACGATGTCGCAATGGGATATCAAGCATCTGATCGCCAGGCTGCTTGAGCGGTTTCCCGCGGCGGAGATCCATAACGAGATTTGCCTGGCGACGCAGGTGCGCCAGGAGGCGGTAGCTGAGCAGGCCGGCCAGGCCCAGCTCTGCATCGTCGTCGGCGACCCGCGCAGCAACAACTCGAACCGGCTGGCGCAGGTGTCCGAGGAGATCGCCGGCGTCAAGGCGTACCGCGTGGCCGACGTTACGGAGATCCGGCGGGAATGGCTGAAGGGCATCACCCGGGTTGCGGTCACGTCCGGCGCTTCGACGCCGACCCCGATCACGAAGGAAGTGATCGCGTATCTGGAGCAATACGACCATGACCGGCCCGAAACCTGGGACGTCAACCGGACAGTCAACATGAACAAGCTGCTGCCGACGGTACGGGAGAAGTCGGCCACGTCTTGACGGCGGTTGGATGCCGGCGGCCGGGGTAGCAAGCTTTAATGAAAGGCCCTGATCGGAAAACGTTCACGGCCTTTTTCGCGTGGACAATTATAGCTCTTTCGCCGATCCGCCGACCGCCGCTAATTATGCGGCAAAACTTCGCCACCTACGGTCCTATAGCTGTCCTCCAATCTCCCGCCAACCTTTTTAAAGTGCGTCCGAACGTCGCTTAATTACAGCCGAGTAGCTCTTCACCGCCGTGCAACCTGCAAAACGCAGGTCAGATATTTTGTTCTTGACGGCGACGCGCATTATCCCGTATGATTGCTTTAATGATTAAAAGCGTAAAAGCTTAAAAGCATATAAGCGTTGAAGTGCGAAAGGGGATAACAACGATGATCGTCATTACAAAGCCGGATGCAACGGAAGACAAAATCCAGGAGATCGTGCGGCATATCGAGAAAGCGGGCGTGCAGGCGCACGTATCGCGCGGCACGGACCGCACGGTGATCGGGATTATCGGCAAGGCCGACCCGGCGCTCGCCGAGCATCTGCGTTCCATGAAGCATGTCGAGAACGTGATCAAAATTTCGAAATCGTACAAGTTGGCGAGCCGGGATTTCCATCCGGATGACACGATCATCGAGATCAAGGGTGTGAAAATCGGCGGCCCAAACCTTGTCGTGATGGGCGGCCCATGCGCGGTCGAATCGCCGGAGCAGATCGACGAGATCGCGCGTCTGGTGAAAGCGGCCGGCGGTCAGGTGCTGCGGGGCGGAGCGTTCAAGCCGAGAACCGGGCCTTACAGCTTCCAGGGCATCGGGGTTGAGGGACTCGCCATGATGGCGGAGGCCGGCAAGAAGCACGGGCTGCTCACGATTACGGAGGTCATGACGCCCGAATATGTGGATGTTTGCGCCGAGTATGCCGACATTCTGCAAGTAGGCACGCGCAACATGCAGAATTTCGATCTGCTCCGCAAGCTCGGAACGATCAAGACGCCGGTGCTGTTGAAAAGGGGATTCAGCGCCACCTACGACGAATTCCTCAATGCGGCGGAATACATTCTGGCCGGCGGCAATCCGAACGTCATGCTGTGCGAGCGCGGCATCCGCACCTTCGAAACATATACGCGGAACACGCTTGACCTGGCGGCGATTCCGGTGCTGCAAAGCCTGAGCCATCTGCCGGTCATCTCCGACCCGAGCCACGGCACGGGCCGCCGCGAGCTGGTGGAGCCGATGGCCAAAGCATCGGTGGCCGCCGGCGCTAACGGACTGATCATCGAAATGCATACCGATCCCGACAATTCGGCGACCGGCGACGGCGTCCAGTCGCTCTTCCCGGACCAATTCGCGGCGCTGCTGAAGGAGCTTGAAGTGATCGCCGGCGTCGTCGGCAAAACCTTTAATACGAACAAAGAGCCGAAGGAGAAATTCGCGGCCTGGAAAGTGGTCTAACATTCGGAAATGCCGATACGGCAGAATCAAACAGCCTCCCCGAAGGATGATTTTTCCTTCGACAAGAGGCTGTTTTTTCGTTATATAATAAGGCTTTCTACAAAATGTGAACTTTTGTTAGCATAGCTGACACTTCCGTAAAAAATATCTGACATAAGTATTGACGGTGTAAAGTGACGAGTTCTATAATAGTGACAGTTTAAAAAGAAAAAGTAGAACGTTCGGCGTTCTAACTACCGTTAATGTTCGGAAATGGAGGAAATTTTAGATGTCAGTTCAAAGTGTTTTGGACAAAATCAAGGAAAACAACATTCAATTTGTCGACTTCCGTTTCGTGGATCTCTCGGGCCGCGCGCATCACATTACGCTGCCTGCATCCGAGGTTGATGGCGATACGTTCGTAAACGGCGTAGCTTTCGACGGTTCTTCGATCCCGGGCTTCCGCGGAATCGAGGAGTCCGACATGGTGATGATGCCGGACACGGAGACCGCTTATGTCGATCCTTTCACGGACCATCCGACACTGCTGGTTATGTGTAATATCCATACGCCGGACGGCGAGCGTTATGAGCGCGACCCGCGCAGCATCGCGCAGAAAGCCGAAGAATTCCTGCAGAAATCCGGAGTCGGCACTGCCGCTTTCTTTGCTCCCGAATCCGAGTTTTTCATTTTCGACGATGTCCGCTACGAGAGCGGCATGAATACGTCCTACTACTCGGTTGATTCCGAGGAAGCGGGCTGGAACAGCGGCCGCAAGGAAGAAGGCGGCAACCTGGGCTTTAAAGTGCGCACCAAAGGCGGCTATGTGCCGGTGCAGCCGATCGACACGCAGCAGGACATCCGCTCCGAGATGGTTCGCCTGATGCAGGAAGCCGGATTGCGCGTAGAGCGCCATCACCACGAAGTGGCGACGGCCGGCCAAGGCGAGATCAACTTCCGCTTCGACACGCTGACCAAAACGGCCGACAACCTGATGAAGTACAAGTACATCATCCACAATACGGCCCGCCAATACGGCAAGACCGCAACGTTCATGCCGAAACCGCTGTTCGGCGACAACGGCAGCGGCATGCACGTTCACCAATCGATTTTCAACGGCGACTCCCCACTGTTCTATGAGAAGGGCGGCTATGCGAACCTGAGCCAAATGGCGCTGCACTACATCGGCGGCATTCTGCACCATGCGCCGGCGCTGATCGCGCTGACGAACCCTTCGACGAACTCGTTCAAGCGTCTCGTTCCGGGTTACGAAGCGCCGGTTAACCTCGTGTTCTCCAAGGGCAACCGTTCGGCAGCTGTCCGGATTCCGGTTGCGGCCGTTACGCCGAAAGGCTGCCGCATCGAGTTCCGTACGCCGGACTCGACGGCTAACCCGTACCTTGCATTCGCAGCGATGCTGCTGGCGGGCTTGGACGGCATCAAGCGGAAAATCGATCCGCAAGCGCTCGGCTACGGGCCGTTCGACAAGAACATCTACGAGCTTTCCGACGAAGAGAAGAGAGAGATCCGCAGCGTTCCAGGTTCCCTGGACGAAGCGCTTGACGCTTTGGAAGCGGACAGCGAGTTCCTGACGGAAGGCGGCGTGTTCACGCAAGACTTCATCGAGAACTATGTGGCGTTCAAACGCCAGGAAGCAAAAGCCGTATCGATCCGTATTCATCCGCATGAGTACAGCCTGTACTACGATTGCTAAGCCGTTCTTGCACAAGTGGAGCCTGGATTTGCGGCGTAATTCCGGCGCTTTTCGGGGCCCCGGAACCATATAAATGACCAACAACAAAAGGGTTCCCGGCTGGGAACCCTTTTGTCCGTCAGCCAAGCGGCGAACGGCGGATTATTTCGTACATCGGCGAACGCCCCAGGCGGCTTCGGAACAGCACGGCTTCATGAACCGTGAATGACAGCGGAGAAAACCCGTCCTCGAGCAGCGCCGCGTCCCAGCGATCGCTCCCCTTGTATTTGCGGGCAATGGTTAAGTGTGGGCAGTACGGGCGCTTCTCGGCTTCAAAGCCGATTTCGCGGAGCAATGAATCCGACAACGCCGCATGGAGCTTGAGCAGCGGACCGAGCGGGCCGGCAAGTCCCGCCCACAGAATCGACGGACTCCGTGGGGCGCCGAAAACGCCCAACCCTTCGAGCGTCAGCTCAAACGGAGGCGTCGAGCGGGCGGCTTCATCCAAGGCGGTCTCCACGCCGGGCACCTTGTCCGAAGAGGTTTCACCGAGAAAGTGGAGAGTGACGTGTCAGTCGTCCGGATGCGGCCAACGCTCGAAGGCGAGCTTGCGCCGCCACTTCGGCAGACGGTCGCTCAGCTCGTTGCGGATCTGTTCCGGTAAGGCGATGCCGGTAAAAAGACGGGTCGATTTTTCCACTGAACTACCCCCTGTGTGCGTTTATTCACTTGAAGCGCTCGGGTAAACTTGCTATCATAAACCATATCAAAAAAAGAAGATAAGGGGTAGGTATGTTGAGCAACCGCGCATACAATTTCAATGCTGGACCGGCCGCGCTGCCGCTTGAGGTGCTGCAGCAGGCGCAGGAGCAATTCGTCGAATTCAACGGAGCCGGGATGTCGATCATGGAAATGTCGCACCGCAGCGCCGCTTACGAGCAGGTGCATAACGAGGCTCAATCGCTGCTGCGGGAGCTGTTCGGCATTCCGGATAATTACCATGTCCTGTTCTTGCAAGGAGGAGCCAGCATGCAGTTCGCCATGCTGCCGATGAACCTGCTGGCACCCAGCCGCGCCGCGGCGTATGCCATTTCCGGCAACTGGGCCAACAAGGCGGTCAAAGAGGCGAGGCTTATCGGCGAGACGATCGTCGCGGCATCGTCGGAGGGCGACGGATATCGCCGGACTCCGGCCATTACCGATATTGTAATCCCGGACGATGCCGCTTATGTACATGTCACATCCAACGAAACGATCGAAGGCACCCAGTATCAAGCTTTTCCCGATACGGGCAATGTGCCGCTCGCGGCGGATATGTCGAGCGATATTCTGTCCCGTCCGGTCGACGTGTCGAAGTTCGGCGTCATCTATGCGGGGGCGCAAAAAAATCTCGGTCCTTCGGGCGTGACGCTCGTCGTCATTCGCAATGACCTGGCGGCGGCCAGCCCCAAATCGCTGCCGTCCATGCTGCGTTACGAAACGCATGTCAAAAATAATTCGCTGTACAACACGCCGCCGTCCTTCGCGATCTATATGGTCAATCTGATGCTGAAATGGATTCGCTCCAATGGCGGCGTCGGCGAACTTGCGAAGGTTAACCAGGCGAAGACCGCGCTTATTTACGACACGATCGATAACAGCGGCGGATTTTATACAGGGTTTGCCCTTCCGGAAAGCCGCTCGCGCATGAATGTCACGTTCCGCATCCGCAACGAAGAGCTGGAAAAGCTGTTTATCAAGGAATCCGAGCAGCAAGGCTTCATCGGCTTGAAGGGACATCGCGATGTCGGCGGCCTTCGCGCTTCGGTCTATAACGCCGTTCCAATGGCGAGCTGTCAAGCGCTCGCCCAATTCATGATCGATTTCCAGCGCCGCAACGGGTAAGGCTTCGGTTATTCGGGTGATTCGCTCCGTTTCGCGCCCGTTTCCTGATCCACTAAGCCCATACAAGGTGGAAACGGGCACAAACAAGTCGCTCTTCCCCCGAACAACCTTCGCTGCAAACATCTACTGATTTATAAACGAAAAGCAAACCGCCCTTTCCTCCGGTCAGGAGGAGAGGGCGATCTGCTGTTGTTTGTCAGCCTTGCGGTACGGACAGCTTGTAGCCGACATTGCGGACGGTCCAAATATATTCCGGCATCCGGGCATTGCGCTCGATTTTGTCGCGCAGATGGCTGATATGGACATCGACGATGCGCGTATCGCCGAGAAAATGATAATCCCAGACGCCGTGCAGCAGCTGTTGGCGGCTGAGCACCTTGCCTTTATGGCGGCATAGGAACAGGAGCAGCTCGAATTCCTTGGGCGTCAAATCGACTGGCTTTCCGTCGAGCCGCACTTCGCGCTGCTCGGCCAGCACCGTCAAGTGCCCGATCTCGTACTGGAGTCCGTCTCCGGAAGAGGGAAGCGTCCGGATGCGGCGGAAAATGGCGTGGATGCGTGAGACGAGCTCCTGCGGGCTGAACGGCTTGGTCATATAATCGTCGGCGCCGTTATCCAGGCCGGCGATCTTGTCGGTGACGTCCTGGAGAGCGGTGAGCATGACGATCGGCACTTCGTTTCTCTGTTTGCGCAGCTCCCGGCATACCTGGAAGCCGTCCATCTTGGGCAGCATCAGGTCGAGCACGATCAGGTCGGGCCGGAACGGCTTAAGCATATCGAATACCGCTTCTCCGTCATGGACACAGCGGACGTCGTAGCCCGCCAGTTTGAGGTTGAATTCGATGAGCATCGAGATCGACGGCTCGTCGTCTACCACCAATATTTTTTTGTTCACACCGGTTTCTCCTTTGCCCAGAATGGTAATTTCATTATGCAGAGCGACGTTAATCGAAAGATTAAGCCGGTGTAAAGCAAGTGTTAAACCTTAACGCTCTAAGAAACTTATCCTTTCCGATGCGGTTAAAATCGGGCCGGGTTAGGAGGAAGGCCGTGGCATTTCATATTGTGCTGGTTGAGCCGGAAATTCCGGCGAACACCGGCAACATCGCGCGCACGTGCGCGGCGACCGGCACGCATCTGCACCTGGTGCATCCTTTGGGCTTCCGCACGGACGACGCGACGCTGAAACGGGCGGGGCTGGATTACTGGTACGCCGTAAACGTGGAGCATCACGACTCGTTTGAGGATGTGAGGAAGAAATATGCCTGCGGCCGCTATTTTTTTGCCAGCACCAAAGGATATAAACGGTATACGGATTTCCGGTTCCGGGACGGGGATTTTTTCGTGTTCGGCAAAGAAACGAAGGGGCTGCCGGGCGAGCTGTTGGACGCTTTTCCGGATACGTGCATGAGAATGCCGATGACCGATAAGGTGCGGTCGCTGAATTTGTCGAATTCGGCCGCGATCGTCGTGTATGAGGCGCTTCGGCAAAACGGTTTTCCCGGGTTGATGTAAACAGGTTCAAAATAAAGGAAATGGTTTAATACGGGGTAGAATTCCCTTCTCCTCCGGAATGAAACCGAGTTGCAGGAAATTAAGCAAAAACAAAAAACAGGGAGGAAAAGCAACTCACTTAGAGAAAGTTTATAGTGCACAAGGTTTCTGCACATGTAAATGACTAGGACTAGGACAAGGACACAGGAGAGGTGATACATTTGAAACCGGCTGGAGTTGTGCGCAAAGTCGATCAGTTGGGCCGTATCGTGCTGCCCAAATCGCTTAGAAAACGGTACCAGATGAACGAAGGGGATCCTGTCGAAATTTTGGTGCAGGGCGATCACATTATTTTGGAGCGTTACCGTCCAAGATGCGTATTTTGCGGCGCCATGGATGAGGTGCGCGAGTTTAAAGACCGTTATTTGTGCGCAGGCTGCGTCTCCGATATGATTTCGCTGCGGAAGTAAGCCGTACTAAATCGCGCTTTCGCAAAAATAGGAATTGAAAAAGAAGCTTTCCGGATGCCGGGAAGCTTCTTTCAGTGTGTGCGGGGTTTGTTTATAGCCCTTTGGTCTTATCGTCGTTATAGGCGGCCGTCAGAATGGAAACGAGGAAAAGGACGAAAACCGTCATGACGATGAGGAACGTTAAGCTGAATTGCATCTCGAACACCTCCAATAGATGCCTTTATTATAACCAATCGCCGCGAAAAAGAAAACGCTTGACATTGTGAACAGATGGTTACAGCTTGCCGTTCCGGTATTTGCGGTATTGTCTGGGCGAGCTTCCGGTTTGCTTCTTGAACACTTTGCTGAAATATTTCTCGTCCTCGTACCCGACCATTGCCGCGATGTCGGCGACCCTGATTTGCGGGTTCCCCAGCAGCACCTTCGCTTTATCGATCCGAAGCCGTTCGACGTATTCCGATAGGGTGACCCCTGTCTCCTGCTTGAAGCGGCGCGAAATGTATTCCCGGCTTAAATAAAACCGGCCGGCGACGGTGAAAAGCGAGAGATCCTCGTCCAGATGCTGGTCGATATAGTGCAGGATCTCGGCGATCACGTTGCGTTCGGAACGCTTGCGGGCGGACGAGGCCTCGGATATGCGGAACAGGATGCCGACCAGCCGCCGCTCCAGCTCGTCCGTAAGGAACGTGCCGTCCTCGTCGTAGGCGACCGGAAGCTCCTCCGCGTAAGCAGCCAACGAATCGTCGACCGTCGCCGTGCCGCCGAACAGGGATTGCAGCAGCTTCGATTTCAGAATCCGGTATTCCTGCTCCCAGGCTCCGACATCGGCAGGGGTGATTCGCTCCATCGCGCGAACCTCGGAAGTCCAGCGCCTTACCACGGATGTCATTTCTTCTTCGCTCCGGCTGACGACCGCCAGACGGAGCGCCTCCTCGAGATCGGACAGGTGAGGGCGCCGCGCGGCCGAGGCGCCGTGCGGGAAGTAATGGTGGATAAACGTGCATGAATCAAGCAAATTCCGGCCCGCCAGCGCCTCTCTGGCTTGATGCACGGTATCCTTCAAGCCAGCCGGAAACGGCCGGGCCAGACCGAGAGCAAAATGCATCGGAGCATTCATCGTACGGGATAAGGCAGACTGAAGCTCTTGCAATCTTGGGATAAGCAGATCGAGCCCGTCCCAGATCAGCATGACGACGGCTTCCGTCCCTCCGGCAAGCCTGAAAGCGTAACCCGCCTGCCATTTGATCCGGAGGAAGTCGTTCAGCACATTGGCGACGGCGAATGCCAGCAGCTCGCTGTCGCCGCGGAATCGCTTCAGCAGGGCGCCCGGCATCGGGTCCAGTCCGCATATGACGGCCACGCACGGCGCTCCGTCCGTGGGACAGCCGAATTCTTTGCGCAACTGCTCCGCAAGCTGGACGTTGACGGACGGCTCCGTCGCGAGCCGTGTAAACACGTTGTCCCAATAGACGGGCTTGTACTGGTTGCGCTCGATATTATGGGCTGATTGCCGCAGGAGAGATTCCTTCCGGGCCCGAATGACGCCGGCCGATTTGCGGACGGCATCGTTCAGCTGGTCGGGCTCCAGCGGCTTGAGCAGGTAATCGGAGCCGCCGTACTTGACGGTGTGCCGCATATAATCGAAATCACTGAAGCCGCTGATGACGATCGTCTGCGTGGCCGGGTAATGGCCCGAAATCCATTCCATCAACGCTCTGCCGTCCGCGATCGGCATATGCATATCCGTCAGGACGAGCTCGGGACGATGCTCGGCGATGAGACGTTTGGCTTCTTCGCCGTTATCGGCCTCGAGCAGCTGCTTGAAACCATAGCTTGACCAATCGACGAGCAGCTTCACCGCTTCGCGCGCATGCCGCTCGTCATCCACAATGAGAACGTTCATCCGGCTATCTCCTCCTTATCCGCGACGGGGATTCGAATCGCGACCCGCAAGCCTCCGCCGTCCTCCGCAGGGTCGATCGGATCGAGCTCAAGGCGGGCATCGGGACCGCAATACAGCCGCAGCCGCGTCATGACATTTGCCAGACCGATGTGCTCATCCGGCCATTTCTCGTGAAGGTCGCCGCTTTGCAGCATGCTGCGAACCTCTTCCAACCGCTGCGCGCTCATGCCCGCGCCGTTGTCTTCGACGGTTATCGTAACCATCTCGCCGTCCGTCCAAACCGAAACGGCGATCCGGATTCGCCCGCCTGCCGGATCAAAGCCGTGCTTGAACGCGTTCTCCACAAGCGGTTGAACGACCATGCGCGGCACCTTGCAGGAAGCGGCTTCAGGCTCGATATCGACGGCGACCGTCAGCTTGTCGCCGAACCGCTGCTGCTGCAGGTCGAGGTAAGCTTTTACATGCTCGATTTCCTGTGAAATATCGACCTGCTCATCCGAGCCGTTCATGGAATAACGCATCATTTTCGCCAATTGGGCAATCAGACCGTATACTTTCGGCGCCTGATGCTGCAGGGCAAGCGTGCCGATCGACTGCAGGGCGTTGTACAGAAAGTGCGGCTGGATTTGCGCCTGCAGCGCTTTCAACTGGTGCGACGTGTTCGCCAGCTGCAGCTTGTACTCCTGAAAAATAAGGTTGTTGATCGTTTCCATCATTTTGCGGAATTTCGCGGCCATCAAGCCGATTTCATCCGAGCCCTGCAGCTTGATATCGACCTCCAGGTCCCCGGCCTGCACATGGTTGATGTATCGGATCAGCCGTTTGACCGGATTCGTGATCCGGAATGAAACGTAAACTGCCGCCGCGATCGCCGCGAGCAGGAAGATGGACAGGATAACCGTATTGACGGCGGTTACCTGGCGTGTGCTCTCGGTGACGACGGATTTGGGAAGGAGCCGCACCAGCGTCCAGTTCATATACGGCGTGTCCAGCTTCTCATACACGTACCAGCCGTCGAAGCCGGAGGTTTGCAGCGTTTCGGCGCCTCGCTCCCCCTTTTGCCGCAGCACTTGGCCGACCCACTCCTCCCTGAGCACTTCTCCTCTGGCCGTCCCTTCCGGCCCGTACACGACGGCGCCGGTTTCACTCAGCAGGTACAGCTGCTCCTTGTCATCCCCAAACAACTGGCTGGAGATCGAATCGATGACATCGGTCCGAATGTCGATCGCAATCGTGCCGATTTGTTTAAAGCCCGGAATTTGAACGATTCTGCGATGGATCGTAATCACATCTTCCGCAGCGTAGTAGGGCGTGTTGAAAATGCCGTAAGGATGGCTGGTATGGGCTTGCTCGATATAAACGCTGCGGTCGGCCGGGATCCGTTCCTCTCCGAACGGCTCGGCCTGCTCGGCTTTGTACAGATTGCCCTTGATCACGAGATATCCTTTGCCCGCGGCTTGGCTATGCAGATAGACCTGCCGGATTTCCTTGACGGAACGGGCTATGGATTGTACGGTCCGGTAAATTTCCTGTTCCGACAGGTAATCGGTTTTGCCCTGCTCAAGCACTTTGTAGAGCGTATCGCCGAACTTGCTGTCATTGTAGGGAAGGAGAGATGCCTGATTCGTCACATCGAAATACTGAATCAGATTCGTCTTCCCTTGAAACATCAGGTTTGAGGCTTGCCTAAGCGCGTCTTTCGTGACGATATCCCTTGTCCGGGCATTTGTTACAAATATTGACAGAAACATCGGAACGGCGATTGCGATGATTAGAAAAACGATCAGCTTCGCCCTCAAGCTGCGGCGCATCCATTCGAAACCCATTCGTGAAGCCTCCTCCGCGATTCGGCGTTGCCGATCCTTGTAAGCGTATTATATCTGCCTGTCTCCGAAAAGATCAATATGTTCCACCTTTCGCGTCATTCGCATCGGTTCCGCTTGCAAGCATCCCTTTTTATACTTAGAGGTATGTTGACGATACTGTGAGATGTCGAAAGGAGTAGGTGTGATGAGAGGCAATCGGGTCAGCGAATGGCTGCAGCAGATTGTATTCACGGGACCGGCTACGTTGGCGTTTGCCATAATTGTAGTGCTCCCGTTCTTCATGGGCATGTATTATTCGTTTACCGATTGGAATGGAGTAGCAGGCAATCCGACCTTCGTGGGCCTCGACAATTTCAAGGCACTGCTTGCCGACGATAACTTCCGTACCTCGTTCGGCTTTACCGCCCGCTTCACGGCGGTTGCCGTCGTGCTTACGAATGCGGTCGCGTTCTTGCTGGCGCTGCTGCTTACGCAGCGGCTGAAGACCCGCAACATGCTCCGGACGCTGTTTTTTCTGCCGAACGTAATCGGGGGCCTGCTGCTCGGTTTCATTTGGCAGTTTATTTTCGTAAAAGGGTTTGCCGCCATCGGCGGGCTGACCGGCATCCCGTTCTTCAATCTGCCGTGGCTCGGCGACGAGGCGACCGCGTTCTGGGGTGTCGTCATCGTCAGCGTGTGGAGCGGTGCGGGCTATCTCATGGTCATTTACATTGCGGCACTGATCAACGTGCCGGCGGATTTAACGGAAGCGGCGGAGATCGACGGGGCAACCGCCTGGCAGCGCCTGCGGCATATCATTGTCCCGCTGATCATGCCGGCTGTCACGATTTCGCTGTTCCTGGCTTTATCCTGGTCGTTCAAAACGTTCGACGTCATTCTGTCGCTCACCGGAGGCGGCCCCTTCGCCTCGACGAGATCGGTGGCGCTCGACATTTATTTGGAGGCATTCACGAATAACCGTTACGGACTCGGAACGGCGAAGGCATTCGTCTTCTTCCTCATCGTGGCGGCCATCACGACCTTGCAGGTTTGGATCACGAAGAAACGGGAGGTGCAAGCGTAATGGGAATGAACCGATATGGCGCCAGAACGTTCACATTGGAAATCGTGGCCATTCTGCTGGCCATCGTATTCCTCATCCCGTTCTACTTCCTGGTCGGCAACTCGCTGAAGCCGTTCGCGGAAATTTTGCTCGATTCGGCGGCGCTGCCCAAAAAGCTGAACTGGGACAACTATACGAAGGCTTGGGAAATCATGAAATACCCGCGGGCGTTCGGCAACTCGCTGCTTATAACGGTGACGAGCATAGCCGGTCTTGTATGGATCAGCTCGATGGCCGCCTACCGCATGGTGCGCAGGCCGACCAAGTACAATCAGATTCTGTTCCTGCTGTTTGTCGCGGCGATGGTCATTCCGTTCCAATCGATCATGATTCCTCTTATGCGGGTAGCCAATTGGTTCAACCTGATGGGCAGCATGCCGGGGCTCTGGTTCGCCTATCTCGGCTTCGGCTCGTCGCTGACCATTTTCCTGTATCATGGCTTCGTCAAGTCGATCCCGCAGGAGATCGAGGAATCGGCGGTCGTGGACGGCTGCTCGCCGTACGGCGTATTTTGGCGAATCGTGTTCCCGCTGCTCAAGCCGATGACGGTCACGATCATCATTCTGAACAGCCTCTGGATCTGGAACGACTTCCTGCTGCCGCAGCTCATGCTTAGCGGGCCAGAGCTGCGCACCATCCCGTTATCCACGTTCTCGTTCTTCGGGCAATATACGAAAAAATGGGATCTGGCCCTTGCGGCTCTCGTCATGGGCGTAACGCCGATCGTTATTTTCTTCCTGACGCTGCAGCGTCATATTATCGAAGGGATCACGGCAGGATCGGTCAAAGGGTAATGGTCAACATTCTACACTTTTTTGTTCAACATCATCGGTGTAGACGTTTTCAAAGAACAATTATACTGGAAATGTAAAGCTTTTCGACAGGTTCGCACAAAAAAGGGAGGATTCAACAAAATGAAAAAGACGATGCTGCTCATGTTGTCCGTCATACTGGTCGTCGTGCTCGCAGCCTGCGGCGGAAAAGGCAACAATGCAAACACGCCGGGCAACGGCGCGGAACCAGGCGCGAATTCCGGAGCGGGTGCAACGAACGGCGCGGAAGCGCCGAAGGAAGAGGATGCGCCGAAAGAGCCGGTCACGATCAAAATGTTCCAGTTCAAAGTTGAAATCGCGGAAGCGCTCGCCAAAATGATCGCCGATTACGAGAAAGAGAATCCGAATGTCAAGATTCAGCTCGAAACGGTCGGCGGCGGCGCGGATTACGGCGCAGCGCTGAAGGCGAAGTTCGCCGCGGGCGACGAGCCGGACATTTTCAACAACGGCGGCAATCAGGAAATGGAAACCTGGATGGAGTATTTGGAGGACATGTCCGATCAGCCTTGGGTCGGCGATGTCGTAGATGCGGCTAAAGACCAAATCTCCAAAGACGGCAAGATGTACGGCATGCCGATGAACCTCGAAGGCTACGGTTACATCTACAATAAAGACCTGTTCGCGAAAGCGGGCATTACGGAGCTGCCGAAAACGCTCACCCAACTGAACGAAACTGCTCAAAAGCTGCAGGACGCAGGCATTACGCCTTTCTCCAACGGTTATCAAGAATGGTGGGTTCTCGGCATCCACAACTTCAACGTAGCGCTTGCGCAGCAGGACGACCCGGCTGCATTCATCGCAAGCATGAACGACGGCACCGGCAAAATTCCAGGCAACCCGATCTTCGAACAATGGGTTAACCTGCTCGACACGACGGTGAAGTACGGCAATAAAAATCCGCTCACGACGGACTACAACACGCAAGTGACGTTGTTCGCAAGCGGCGAAGCGGCTATGATGCAGCAGGGGAACTGGACGCAGGTGCAAATCGACGGCATCAATCCGGATCTGAACCTGGGCGTGCTGCCTATGCCGATCAACGACGATCCGGCCAAGAACGACAAGCTGTATGCAGGCGTGCCGAACAACTGGGTCGTCAACAACAAATCCGCAGTGAAGGAAGAAGCGAAAGCATTCCTGAATTGGATGGTCAGCTCGGAAACCGGCAAACGTTATGTCATAGAAGAGTTCAAGTTCATTCCTGCGCTGAAGTCGATTGAAGTGAAAGACCAAGAAGTGCTGGGCGATATTGCCAACGAAGTCATCGCTTACAGCAACGCAGGCAATGCGCTGACCTGGAACTGGACCCGAATGCCTGATGGCGTAACGCAAGAGCTTGGCGCCGCTATGCAATCCTACATTGCCAAGAAGACGACCAAAGAGCAGATGCTCGAAGCGTTCCAGAAATCGTGGGAAAACCTGCGCAAGAAATAAGAACGGCTTATGGATCGCCCCCGGCCCGCAGCATTGCGGTCCGGGGGTTTTGCCGTTAGCGGGTTGCCCGTGTGTCGGAATCCGCGTAAAATGTAGGGATAGCGGATCGAATGAGACGGAAGGCGGGACTGGATATGGACTACCGATTCTCGAGTCGGGTGAATCGATTGCAATCTTCCGCGGTGCGGGATATTCTTAAGCTGACGCAAGGCAGAGAGATCGTATCATTTGCAGGCGGGCTGCCGGCTGAGGAGCTGTTTCCGCTCGACGCCGTCAGGCAGGCGGCCGACCGGGTTTTCGCCAAAGGCAGCGGCTCGCTGCAGTACGGCTTGACGGAAGGCTTTCTCCCGCTGCGCGAGCAGCTGTGCAGGCGCATGGCAAGCAAAGGCATGCCGGTATCGCCGGACGAGATGATTCTGACGACGGGCTCCCAGCAGGCGATCGATCTGATCGTGCGGGTACTGACCGAACCGGGCGATACGGTGATGGTGGAAAATCCGACTTATCTCGCGAGCCTCCAGGTGTTTGCGATGAACGGCCTGAACGTGGCGGCGGCGGAGAGCGACGACGACGGAATGCTGCCGGACGCGGCGGAGCGCATTTTGCGCGAGCGCAAGCCGAAGCTCGTCTATGTCGTGCCGACGTTCAGCAACCCGACGGGGCGCGTCTGGAGCCTGGAACGGCGCAAGGGACTGCTCGAGCTTTGCCGGAAATACGGCGTTCCGGTTCTCGAGGACGATCCGTACGGCGACATCAAGTTCGATGCGGCCGCGAATTATCCGACGATCTTCTCGCTGGAAGGGAAGGCCGACGGAGGCTGCGTGCTTTATACCGGCACCTTCTCGAAAACGGTCGCGCCGGCGCTGCGCACCGGCTGGGCGATCGGCGATCGGCGCGTAATCCGGAATATGGCGAAGGCGAAGCAGGCGGCCGACTTGCATTCGAGCACGCTGGATCAGCAGACGCTTAGCGAGCTGCTGCGGCATTTTCCGCTGGACGATCATATTCGCTTCCTCGGGGAGGAATACGGCAAGCGGATGCGCCATATGGTGTCGCTGCTGAAAGGCTGCGGCGTGCCTGAGCTGAAATGGGTGGAGCCGCGGGGCGGCATGTTCATCTGGGTGGAGCTGCCGGAGGCGCTGGACGCGGAAGCGCTGCTGCGCGGCGCGGTGCGGAAGGGCGTTGCGTTCGTGCCCGGCGCATCTTTCTATGCGGGCGAGCCGAAGCGCAATACGGTGCGCATGAACTTCACGTATACGACGGGGGAGCGCATGGAAGCGGGAGTGGCACGGTTTGCGGAAGCGATCGGGGAGTTTACGGCTCGGTCGACTTAGTCGGCGCGGGCAGAGCATTGGTTTAGAGAGTAGAAGTAAGGTGAAGAGGAGTGATTGCCTGGCGGCATCGCTCCTTTTTTGTTTGTGTTTCCTTCGTGGGTGGTGCGCGCTAGGGCCGACAGGTCGGCCATTTCGGTTGGGTGAGCGGGCGAAACGGTTTGTGGTCGACCGACCGCCGCCATGCAGCGAGACACCGCGCGCTGGGAGCTGCGCGCGGTGCGAAAAGGTTAGCGGCACGAAATGCCGCTAATGAGCGGCAGATGCGATGAAGCGGATAATTAGCGGCATACGGTGCCGCTAATACGGTAATTTCGACCGGTGAGCCGGCGAAACAGTAGGTTAGCGGCATGAAATGCCGCTAATGAGTGGTACCGGCGAAGCATGGGCGAATTAGCGGCATACGGTGCCGCTAACGGCAGCCGAGGACGAACAATCCCCGCTCTCATGCGGCTTCGCGGGCGGCTGAGAGCGGGATATTACCTGCCTCGGCGTTCTTGTGGGTGGACGCCGCCGGCACCGGCATCGCCGCCGAAGGCCGGCACAGCCGCCCGGCCGCTCAGCCAGGCTTCGACGACGTCGGCATAATCGAGCAGCGCCTGCTCGCCGGCCGGACGCAGGCGGTACAGCCCGCGGCCGACGCGCTCGAACCAGCCGTAATGGTCGGTCCGCAGCAGGCGGGCCGCCTGGCCGAAGCCCGTCAGCTCCGCCGCGCGGCGCGGCGCCGACGGGCCTTCTTCGCGCAGCACCCAGGCGCAGCGGAGCGCCTTCTCGCGGTAGGAGGTGACCAGCTTGCGCTTCGTGCTGCCGCCGACGTTGTAATCGCCGCTGCGCTCGCGGAACTCGTTGAGCAGCCGCGACTGCCGTTTGCGCCGCATGCCGCGCACCGGCGGATCGCCGGGCTCGCACAGCACCTCAACGACCGGCTTCTTCGTCTTGAAGAAGGTGACGGTCATCAGTCCCAGCCCGAGCAGCCTGCACAGCTCCGTCAAGTCGCCGAAGCGCTGGTTGACCGCGCCCGTTTTCATCCGGTTCCGCTCAACCGCCAGCATGACGCGGTCCGTCAACCGGAGCCGCTCGACGCCTTGCAGCAGCAGCCCGAGCGTGAACGTTTTTTTCATCTCCACAATCACCGTCGTTTTCCCATCGGGCAGGAGGGCTACCATATCGCAGTGCAGGACCTCGCTTTTCACCTCGTATCCCCGGAGCTCGAAGAACGATTTGACCGGTCCGTATAGTTCCGTTTCGTGTTTGACGGCCAAGCCGGGATTCCCCTTTCTTGAACAGCTGCCGAATATTTCTCATTATAGCATGAGAAATAGCATGAGAAAGCCTCACATCCAAGCCCTTATCCTTCCGAGCGAACTAGGTCGCAATTTGGTGGAACGAGACATAAAATATGGAGCAAGTTCCCCTCCGGTTGCGCATAGTTATGTATTACTCGCTCGCAAAGAGCACCGCGGGGCGGCCGCTATTACGGCAACGGAGACAGGGAGGAGGCAGGGCATGGATATATTCAAACGAATTTCGGAGTATAATGCGGAAAGCGAGAGGTTGGCTTGGTCGGGAACGTTCAAGGATTACATTGCGCTGCTCGAGAAAGATCCGACACCGGCAATGACCGCCCATGCGCGCGTCTATGAGATGATTAAGTCTTTCGGGGTAGAGGAAACCGGCGGGCATAAGCGATATAAGTTTTTTGAACGGGAAATTTTCGGACTGGACCGGGCGGTGGAGAAGCTGGTTGAGGAGTATTTCCACTCCGCGGCCCGCCGGCTGGATGTGCGCAAACGGATTTTGCTGCTCATGGGACCGGTCAGCGGCGGCAAGTCGACGATCGTGATGCTTCTCAAGCGGGGGCTCGAGCAGTTCTCGCGGACGGAGCAGGGCGCCGTATACGCCATCAAAGGCTGTCCGATGCATGAGGAGCCGCTGCATCTGATTCCGAATGAGCTCCGGCCCGACGTGGAAAAAGCACTCGGCGTGCGCATTGAAGGCAACCTTTGCCCTTCGTGCCAAATGCGGCTCAAAACCGAATACGGCGGCAACATCGAGAATGTGATGGTCGAGCGGGTGACGATCTCCGAGGACAACCGGATCGGCATCGGCACGTTCAGCCCGTCGGACCCGAAGTCGCAGGATATCGCGGACCTCACCGGCAGTATCGACTTCTCGACGATTACCGAATACGGCTCCGAATCGGATCCGCGCGCCTACCGGTTCGACGGGGAGTTGAACAAGGCGAACCGCGGACTGATGGAATTCCAGGAAATGCTGAAGTGCGACGAGAAATTTCTGTGGAATTTGTTGTCCCTGACCCAGGAGGGCAACTTCAAGGCCGGCCGCTTCGCGTTGATTTCCGCCGACGAGCTGATCATCGCCCACACCAACGAATCCGAGTACAAGTCGTTCATCGCCAACAAGAAGAACGAGGCGCTGCAGTCGCGCATGATCGTCATGCCGATTCCGTACAACCTGAAGGTGTCGGAGGAAGAGAAAATTTACAACAAGCTGATCGGCCAGAGCGACATGAAGCATATCCATATCGCGCCGCACGCGCTGCGGGCCGCTGCGATATTCTCGATTCTGACCCGGCTCAAGGAAACGAAGAAGCAGGGCATGGACCTGATCAAAAAAATGCGGATGTACGACGGGGAAGAGGTCGAAGGCTACAAGGAAGCCGACCTGAAGGAAATGCAGAACGAATATTTGGAGGAGGGCATGTCGGGCATCGACCCGCGCCATGTCATCAACCGGATTTCAAGCGCCTTGATCAAGCAGGACCTGGAATGCATCAATGCTCTCGATGTGCTGCGGGCATTGAAGGACGGCCTTGACCAGCACCCTTCCATCACGAAGGAGGAACGCGAGAAATATCTCAATTTCATCTCGTCGGCGCGCAAGGAATACGACAACCTGGCGAAAAAGGAAATACAGAAGGCGTTCGTGTACTCCTTCGAGGAGTCCGCCCGCACGCTGTTCGAGAACTATCTGGACAACATTGAAGCGTACTGCAACTGGAACAAAATCAAGGATCCGCTCACCGGCGAGGAGCTCGATCCGGACGAGAGGCTGATGCGCTCCATCGAGGAGCAAATCGGCATATCGGAAAACGCGAAAAAAGCGTTCCGCGAAGAGATTCTGATCCGCATCTCCTCTTATTCCCGCAAAGGGAAAAAGTTCGACTATGCCAGCCATGAGCGGCTGAGGGAAGCCGTTGAGAAAAAGCTGTTCACCGACCTGAAGGACATCGTCAAAATTACGACGTCGACGAAGACGCCGGACGAGAATCAGCTGAAGCGGATCAACGAGGTGACCAAACGGCTGATCGACGAGCACGGCTATTGCCCGGTATGCGCCAACGAGCTGATGCGTTATGTGGGGAGCTTGTTGAACAGGTAATCCGCCAAAACAGGAATGGTGTGAACGGTTAGGGGGCCGGCGAGAGGCATTTTACAATTTTTCCTTGTATGCGAACCGGGCGACTGAGGAACATTACTGTTCGTGAACTCACAGAACGGTGGTGAAATCCGACGGGATGCCTCTCTCTCCACGCTTGTATCATTGGTTTGTCCGGCCTCAATGGTTGACGAAAAAACATATCCACGATCACATCCGGGACCATATTCCACTCCGGAACAGACGCGTTCTCGATTTCGGTTCGGGAACCGGCGCAAATTGCGGACTGTGCGATCCCGGCGACTATCTCGGCATTGAACCGTCAAAGGAAAGGGTTCTGCTGGCCAGCCGTCTTTATCCGGGACATCGCTTTGTCGTTTTCGACAGGAAACGGATTCCGGCGCCGGACGATTCGATGGATTATGTTTTCATCATCGCGCTTCTGCATCACATACCGGACAATCTCATCCGGGATTATCTGCAGGAGTTTGAACGCGTGTTGAAACCGGGCGGAACCGTCATTGCCATGGAGCCTTGCTTGTTCGAGAATAAACGATTCAATAACCGCTTTATGAACTGGTACGATGACGGTGAGCACATCCGCGATGAAAGCCAGTATTTCCGGTTGTTCCAAGACAAGCAATATGAATGCCGGGTACTCGGAAGGTTTACCAAATGCTTTGTTTACAATGAACTCTTTTTTTCGGCCACGCCGACAAGGAAAAAAGGATTTTAATAAAAAAGCAACAACCATGGATGGTCTCCCACTCATGGTTGTTGCTTTTTTAAAGGCGAATAGATTTACCCATTTTTGCGTATAAATTCCTTGGTTTATTATCATGCTAGCATGGTGAGTTTATTCAGAGGAGGTGTGACGATTTGGCAAACAAGGACGGAAGACCTGACGCATTTATTATAGGAGTCGATGTCGGATCGACGACCGTGAAAGCAACCGCAGTGGATCCGGAGAGTAAGCGAATTGTCTGGTCGGACTACCAACGGCACCATACGAAGCAGGCGGAGAAGGTGTTGGAGCTCTTGATTGCCATCGGCAATGCGTTTCCGGACATCAAGCAGGAAAACATTCGCGTCTTCACGACGGGTTCCGGCAGCGGACCGATTGCTCCGCACATAGGGGCAAAGTTCGTACAGGAAGTAAACGCGGTGACCATGGCGGTGGAGCATCTTCATCCGGATGTGGGAAGTGTGATCGAACTCGGCGGACAGGACGCCAAGATCATTATTTTTAAGGAAAATGAAGAAACCGGCAACAAGCAGGCGATTACCTCCATGAACGACAAGTGCGCATCGGGGACCGGGGCGACCATTGACAAGTGCATGATTAAAGTGGGATTGCCGATGGACGAAGTGGGCCGGCTGCATTTCGATGACAGCAAGCTGCATCATGTAGCCGCCAAATGCGGGGTGTTTGCGGAAACGGATATCGTCAACCTGGTGAAAAGCGGAATTCCTTCCACGGAGATCATGTGCTCGCTCGCGGATGCCATCGTCATGCAAAATTTGTCCGTTCTGACGCGCGGCAACACCCTGCGGCACCGGGTGCTTCTGCTCGGCGGACCCAATACCTATTTGCCTTTCCTTCAGGAATGCTGGCGCAAACGCATCCCCAAGACCTGGGAAGAACGGGGATACGATTATCCGCAAGACGTTCCGATCGACGAACTGATTTTCGTACCCGACAATTCGCAATATTACGCGGCTTACGGCGCCGTGATGTACGGGATGCATGAACCGGCAGGCGTTGGCAGCTATACGGGATTGGAAGGATTGAAGGAATTTATCGCCCACGGCCGCAAAGCCAAGCTGGGCGAGAATGCCGGCCCGGCTCTTACGGCAAACAAACAAGAATTGGAACAATTCCGAAGCGCCTATCGCATTCCTGCGTTCAATCCCGCCTCTTTCGCATCCGGACAAAACGTGAAGGCGGTCATCGGCCTTGACGGGGGCTCCACTTCGTCCAAAGCGGTGCTGGTCGATAAGCAGGGAACGATTCTGATGAAGGAATATCAGCTGTCCAAGGGCAACCCCCTGGAAGATACGAAAGAGATGCTGAAGCGGATCCGGGATAAGATTCGGGAGCAAGGCGCCGAATTGGAGATCATCGGTTTCGGGGCTACCGGCTACGCGGCGGATGTATTGGAAAAAACGTTAAAGACGGATGTCAATATTGTCGAGACGGTGGCCCATATGATGAGCGCCGTCAATCAATTCGGGGACATCGATGTCATTTGCGACATCGGCGGACAGGACATCAAGGTACTCTTTCTAAAGAACGGGGATATCCGCAACTTCCGGCTCTCCAATCAATGTTCCGCCGGGAACGGGATGCTGCTGCAGGCGATGGCCGACCAGTTCGGCATCCCGATTCAGGAATATGCGGACACAGCATTTGCGGCGGACCTTTCCCCCAAATATTCTTATGGCTGCGCGGTTTTTCTGGATGCGGACCGGGTGAACTTCCAGAAGGAGGGCTACTCCAAAGAGGAATTGCTTGCCGGATTGGCGCTGGTGCTGCCGAAAAACGTATGGCAGTATGTGGTGCAAATTCCCCGCATGGCCGAACTGGGAAGGAAGTTCGTGCTGCAAGGAGGAACCCAGTACAATCTCGCCGCCGTCAAAGCGCAGGTCGATTACATCAAGCAGCGGGTTCCCGATGCCGAAGTGTACGTGCACCCGCATCCCGGCGAGGCGGGAGCGATCGGGGCGGCCATGGAAACGCTGCGCGTCGTCAAGCGGCGGGGTTATTCCACCTTTTTGGGTCTGGATGCCGCCATCGACCTCACCTACTTGTCCCGCAATGACGAATCCACCCGCTGTAATTTCTGCCCCAACCACTGCAGCCGCACGTTTATCGACTCACGCACGCCGGATGGAAACACGGCCCGTTATATTTCCGGTTTCAGCTGCGAGAAGGGAACGGTGGAGGACCAGGAAGCGGTGGTCAAATTGACCCGGGAGCGTCAGGAGCTGAAAAAGCACTACCCCAATCTGGTGGAATATGAGGCGCGCCGCATGTATCAGCGATTTTACGACCCGGCGCCGCTTCCCGAGCCTGTCGTGCAGGAGGATGACGCTGGGTTGAAACGAGGCCGGTTCGGTTTTATCGGGAGACGCAAAAGTCCGAACAAGCTTCATTTCGAACGTTCCTCCGCCGAAGCTGCGGAACGGCGAAAAAAGCTCCGTATCGGCATTCCCCGGGTGCTCAATATTTGGTCCACCGCGCCTTTTTGGCGGACCTATTTCGAGACGCTCGGCATCGATCAGAGGAATATCGTATTCAGCGACTATACAAGTGAAGAAATGTGGCAGCAGGGAGGGAAGTACGGCTCGATCGATCCTTGTTACCCTTCGAAGGTGGCGCAGGCTCACGTGCACAATCTGCTGTTCAAACATCACGAGCAAAAGCCGCTCGAGTACATCTTTTTCCCGTGCATTACCCATATTCCAACCCATCTGCAAAATGTGATGGATTCCACCAGCTGCCCGATCGTGGCCGGCGCACCGAACGTGATCAAAGCCGCCTTTACGAAAGAGGTGAACTTTTTCGAGACCAGAGGGGTTGCTTATTTGGATCCGGCCGTTACGTTTACCGAACCGAATTTTATGAAGAAGCAGTTGTTTGAAGCATTTCGGGATCATCTGCAGATTACGGAGGACGAAAGCGGCTTTGCCGCGGACCAGGGTTGGGAAGCGATGCATCGGTTCGACGCCGAGATGCAGGAGAAAGGCCGGATGATCCTGGAGCAGGTGGAACAGGAGAACCGCCTGGCCATTCTCCTGATCGGACGTCCCTATCATTCCGACCCGGGCCTCAATCACAGTGTGCTGGAGGAGTTTCAGGTGCTCGGCTATCCGATCTTGTCGATGCGCTCGATCCCCAAAGATGAAGCTTGGCTGCGCCGCTTTTTTGAGGGCGATTTGCAGAGCGGGCGGGTGGAGCATGCCTTGGAGGTCAGCGATGTGTGGCCTGAAAACTTCAGCTCCAACAGTGTGCAAAAGGTCTGGGCGGCCAAATTCGCCGCACGCCATCCCAACGTGGCGGTACTCGATCTGTCCAGCTTCAAATGCGGACATGACGCGCCCACTTACGGGCTGATCGATTCGATTATCTCGGCGGCAGGCACGCCTTACTCGGCGCTGCACGATATCGACGCCAACAAACCGAGCGGGTCGATAAAAATACGCGTCAAGACCTATGCGCACAGCCTGGGGCTTCACGAAGAGCGTTTGGAGGATTTGGCCCGTAAGAAAGCCGAACTGCAGCAGCGTATTGAAAAGAAGCGCGCGGAACTGCAGACCAGGAAGCACGATGAGCAAGCAGGTGTGATCTGACAAAAGGAGTGAAAAACATGGCGATGAAGAAGCGGAAGCCGGAATTCCCGAAGTCCATGGAGGAAGAACTGCAGCAATTTCAAGCCGAACAGGAAAAAGCGTTAGGGTTAAGCCGGGATCACAAGAACCAATGGTTTGATCCCGTACCCCGTCAATTTTTAGCCAAAGACAAAGCTTCGACAACCATTCTGTTCGGGGGCCTCACGATGGCGCACGATTTTCTCGTGGAGGGGGCGCTGAAAGGATTGGGTTACCGGGTGAGGCATATGGATTGCCCGGATAACGAATCGCTTCGCTTCGGCAAAGAGTTCGGCAACCGCGGGCAGTGCAATCCGACGTATTTCACGGTCGGCAACTTAATCAAATATCTGCATTATCTTCGGGATGAGGAAGGGAAATCGAAGGAGGAGATCGTCGGCAGTTACCTGTTCATTACAAGCGGTTCCTGCGGTCCTTGCCGCTTCGGCACCTATGTCACCGAGTATCGAAAAGCGTTGCGCGATGCGGGGTTTGACGGTTTCCGCGTTCTGTTGTTCCAGCAAACGGACGGGTTGAAGCAGGCGACCGGCGGAGAATCGGCCCTGAAATTAAACACTTCGTTTTTTATAAGCTTTCTGAAAGCCGTTCTGTTAGGGGACATCTTGAACGCGATCGCCTACCGCGTGCGTCCCTATGAAGTCGAAGCCGGATCGACCGACGCCGCCCTGAGCCGTTGCAAGCAGTATTTGCATGACGCCTTGAGCGGCAGGAAAAGGCTCATGCCGGTGCTGCGCAAATGCCGCAACGAGCTGCGCGCGGTGCGGGTAGACCGAACGATGGTGAAGCCGAAAGTCAGCATTATCGGCGAGTTTTGGGCCATGACCACGGAAGGAGACGGGAATTATCAGCTGCAGCGTTTTTTGGAAAACGAAGGAGCGGAGGTGGAGGTCCAGTCGGTTACGGCCTGGATTCTGTTCCTCATCTGGTCCGGACGTTACGACACTCTGAGGCGAATGAACCTTCGCGAAGCCGATTCCGGAAAAAACGGCTTGAAAGGGAAAAATCCGGCCATGCGTCTGCGCATGCTTTGGCTCGCCGATCGGATTCTCCGCGGCATGTTCCAACGGTACGCCAAGGCCATGGGCTTGTATCATTATCACCTGCCCGATATGGAAGAGATCGCGCGTGTCGCCCATAAGCACTATAACAACCATCTGCGCGGAGGGGAGGGCCATATGGAGGTTGGGAAACTGATCCTGAACGTCGTCAAGCGCAAAGTCAACATGACCATCTCCGTCAAGCCTTTCGGATGCATGCCGTCTTCCGGCGTATCGGACGGCGTTCAGTCCTTGATTACCGAGAAATACCCGGACGCCATCTTCCTTCCGATTGAAACGACGGGAGACGGGGCGATCAATGTATACAGCAGGGTGCAAATGATGCTGTTCAAAGCAAAACAGGCGGCGCAAAGGGAGTTTGACGAATCGCTGGAGAAAAAAGGCGTTACGGTTGAACAGCTTCGCCACCTGCCGGGCGGTTCGAAAGCCGCCCAGCCGCTTTATACAGGTCGCCATGTCGTCGCTTGCACAGCCGCGAATGTCGTATACGATCTGCCCCGGTTTATCAAATCGGCTTCTTATAGAACCAAGAAGCGGCAAATACAATCTCAATAGATTTGCTCAACGCGGAATGCTCCAGATGCTGAGTCTGGAGCTTTTCGCGTTGTCGAGTCGTTAGAATAACGGAGAGAGCAGACGTGCGAATGCTTCTTTTAACTTTTGCATTGTGGGACGCTTCTCGAAATCGGACAACGACATTTCCTTGCTTTCTTTCAGATCCGTATAAAAGTCTTCAACCAAACGGTTCACGACCTTGCCGTCAAAGAAGACGGCATTGATTTCAAATTGGCCGTAGAAGCTTCGCATGTCCATATTGGTGCTGCCGGAGAAAGCCAAATGGTCCGCAACGAACACTTTGGCATGGATGAATCCTTTCTTATAACGATAAATACGAACACCGGCGTTAAGTAATTCCTGGGCATAGGATAAAGTCGCACAGTAGACAATCATCGTGTCCGGGACGGTTGGAATGATAATGCGAACGTCGACCCCATGGATGGCCGCCGTTTTTAAGGCCATTAACATACCGGGATCGGGAATGAGATAGGGTGACTCCACATAGATTCTCTTTTTTGCTGAAACCATACAAGTAAAGAGGAGTTCCGGAATCCTATTCCTGGGCTCGTCCGGTCCGCATTTTAGAACTTGCACCCATTCTTCCCCATGATTCGCTTGCATAGGGAAAAACTCATCCTCGGTTAATAGCCGGCCTTTAACAAAATGCCAATCGGCAACAAAGGTATACTGCAGCCAGCAAACGGCGTCTCCCATAATGCGAAAATGGGTGTCGCGCCAATAACCGATTTTCGAATCGTTCCCAATATATTCATCTCCTACATTCAAACCGCCGAAAAACCCGACTTTTCCGTCGACAACGACGATTTTCCGATGGTTGCGGTAATTGATCCGCTGATCGAAAAACGAGCGTAAAGGCGGTAAAAAACAACCGGTCTCCACGCCGGCATCGCGCAACCGTTTCAAATAGTCCTTTCCCAGCCGATGGCTTCCGATGCCGTCGTACAGGAGTCTCACCTTTACCCCTTGCTTGGCTTTCTCGATCATCAAATGTTGTAACCGGGAACCGAGATCATCGTCTCGCACGATGTAAAACTCGATATGGATATGGTTTTTGGCCTCGGCCATCGCCTTCAGCATCGCCTCAAAGGCCTCGGCGCCTTCCGCGAATACGGTTGTTTCGTTGCATGCCGTAATGGGGGCGTTCGGTATCGTTTTAAGCATATCGTGCAACGGGTTTTCTTCCCCGTTGATTTGTTCAAACGAAGTTTCCCGTAACCGCTGCCCGCAGCGATGAGTGAGCTGCTCCTTGAGTAAATCGAGATCGGTGGAGCCTTCGTGTCGCGCAAATCGCCGGTGAGAATACTCCTTGGCAACAAAATAATAAAACAGGAAACCAACCAGCGGAAGGACAAACAGGATGACGAGCCACGCGATTGCTTTGCTTGGACGGCGATATTCGATCAGGATAACCGTTGCAATTTGTAGGACAAATAGTAGGAGCGCCATCACAAGCCACTTCACTTGCTCTTTTCGCCTCCTTGTAGAAGGTAAGAAAAACACTCAAATTAAGATCTCCAATTTATCCAAACGTATGCTTTGATCCGACGTAAAAGTAATATCGGCGATCCGATATGAAGGGCAGTTGAACGCGGCAAGTTCAACTGCCCTTTTTAGCTGAAATATGCCTGGAAGGTTTAGGTCTTTCACCGAATGAATCTTTGCCCGCCGATTTGAACATGAATATACCGTGTAGGCGACTTGAAGCGCTGCAGCTCGAGTTCGTCCATACGATGCGCTCCATACGCAAACCGGGATAAAAACAAGAAATCCGGGTACACTATTTCGTCCGTTAAATACGCGGATCTGGCGACTCCCGCACGCCGAAATCGATTCAATGTACGAATGATTCCCCGTGCCGATGCGATACCGATACCATGGCCATAATATATATCATTCCCGAGCTTGACGGCATTTTCTCCTTGCCAATGGGGTGTTTCAGGCGAAACATCGGGATTATTAAAATATAAGATATCGCCGGGATAGGATCTGTCGCTTCCCTGTTCTTGAATGAGGCGGAGATCGCGGTCATAGTGCCAATCAAACAACAGCAGGTTTGCGAAAAGCTTATTGTACCGGGTCTCTTCGATTGAGTCCAACACCCCTTTGTACAATACAATGACCATAGCGGTCGCACACTCAAAGCTGTACAAACTCCCGTTCACAAAAATATCCCGTATTCCTGATGCCGGTGTCACACCATCCTTTAGGCGAAAGCCCCCCGATTCCGTCAAATTCCAAAACCGTTCGTTGCAACGGGCATTTTTAAAAGTAGAAAACCGTGCCCCGCTTTGATTTAACGCCATGGACGCCTCAACTATTTTTGTTCTCAAGGTCATTTCAAACTGCAAATGATGGGTGGAAAAGTAGTTGTAATAAACCGGACTGCTCTTTTTTTGTTCATAAATGCCTTTCGCCAGTTGAGTCCATGAAGAAATGTCGACCGGTATTTCAGTACCGGTTATTAAGATCATTGTTATCCCTGCTCTCCGCATAAAATCGACGTTATACGGCATTGTATGAGAGATGGTACGTCATGTGCCCATAAAAAAGCAACAATCATGAATGGCTGCCCATTCATGATTGTTGCTTTTGTGCCCTTTTTGGTCAACAAGGCAGTTAATGTTCAACTAAACTTTTCAGCGGAACAGTAAGCTCATTGTCAGGATCGGCGAGAGGATAGATCCTTGCCGTCTCGTTTTGTTCGTCCACGTGCTGAATATAGATCGGCGCCCCATCATAAGTCACATTAGCCATGATTGGCGAAGCGGCAACTTCTTGAGCTCGATATGCGTTCATTTCAACCAATACCTCCAGTTTAATCGCGTATGTTTCCTTAAAACCGGCTGTGTCCATAACAGTCGATCGATTGAGGAGAACCCGCCGGCGGCCGGCGGGTTCTCGTACTGCGCGCTTATTGCAGGCTTTGTTCCTGATAAGCGGAAGCTTGGGACTGGGCGCGATTGCTCGCTTGCCCGGATTGAGCGGCGGCTTGCCGCGCTTGCTGCAGCTGCTGGGCGCTGGCGTTCTCAGCCTGTTGCGCTTGCTGCGACAATTGCTGGGCCGCAACCGACGATTGCTCGGCTTGCTGCGCCTGTTGGAAAGCCTGAGCGCCCTGCTGGGCCGCCTGCTGCGTAGACTGCTGTGCCTGCTGCGCGGTTTGCTGCGCTTGCTGCTGAAGCTGTTGGGCGTTCTGCTGCGTGCTTTGCGCATTTTGTTGGTTATTCATGGCGTTTCCCTCCCGGGTGAATTTTTTCGTACTCGGTTAAGGTGGGGCAAAGCGCGATATTTTATACGGCAAGGGCGAGGTCATTTTCTTGCAAATCGCGTTAGGCCTGGTTGCCGACCGGTGTGCGGTCTCTAAAAACGAATAACTTCTGTCCCCAGTAATTGAGCAGCGTGTAAAGGCAGATTCCAAACAGTATCGCATGGTCTTCAACCGGCAGATCGGACATCCCGATGGCGTTCAACAATATCACGGCAGCCCGTAATCCCAAGTTGTACGCCAGGAAGTAGCAAATCAGCACCACCGCAATAAAACGCACTGCCGCCGTGGAAGGCGGCACACCGCTTCGGAACGTATAGGCTTTATTGAGGAGAAAGCTTACCGAAGCGCCGGCGGCGTTGCCGAAGAACGTCGACATTCCGTATGTCCAGCCCGCCCCGTAACGGAAGGCAACGATTATCGTCGTACCGATCAGCGTATTGATTGCACCGGCCAATGCAAAACGCACGAACGAATGCCGAAGCCACTCGCGTTCCGGTTTCATTTGATCAGAACTGAGTGCCTTTTGGTGAGCGAATAGTGACGGCGATTCCGTGCGGCCGATTCGGAAGCCGGTGAATATAAATCGATTTCTACCGCATATTTCGGTCTGCGTTTGACTTCGACAAAGATTTTGCCCATGTATTCCCCTATAATGCCGATCCCCAGCAGTTGAAGCGCGCCCAGAAACCAAACGGAGACGATGAGAGATGTCCAGCCTGCGTTCGTTTCTCCGGCCCATTTCTGAAAGAGGGCATAGCCCCCTGCCACGATACTCATGGCAAGCAATGCAAGGCCAAGGGAGGTGACGAAACGGATGGGCGCCACGCTGAACGAGGCGATGCCGTCAAAAGCAAAAGACAGCATTTTCCTGATCCCGTATTTTGATCTTCCGGCCAAACGCTCTTTCCGATCGTAAAACACCTGAGTCGCCGAAAAACCGACTAACGGCACGATGCCGCGGAGAAAAACGTTCGTTTCGCCGTAACGGCAAAGCTCCCGTACCGCGCGTTTGGACATTAAGCGGAAATCCGCATGATTGGGAATCAATTGAATCCCGATTCGCGTCATGAGCCCGTAAAAAGCGAGCGCCGACGTTCGTTTAAACCAGGTGTCCGACTGTCGGCAGGCCCGAACGCCGTAAACGACATCGAAGCCTTCATGAAACTTGAGAATAAAGTCCCTGATGCTTCGGATGTCGTCCTGCAAATCGGCGTCGATCGATACGACGCAGTCGGAGTGCGCGCATGCGGCCTCCAAACCGGCAAGCAGCGCCTTCTGGTGTCCGACATTGCGAGCCAGCTTTAACCCCGTCACCTCCGGATGATTGGCATGTTCCGCCGTGATCATGGACCATGTGCCGTCCTTGCTGCCGTCATCGACAAACAGCAGTTTGCTCGCGGGCGCCGCCAGCTGTTCTCCAACCAAATCATGCAATACTCCCCGTAGCTGCCGGCATGTTTCCGGCAGCACTTCTTCTTCGTTATAACAAGGAACGACAATGGTAAGAAGCGGCCGATTCATGGTATCCTTGCCTCCTGTGCACATGATTCACTTCATATACGTAGATGCGCCATGCGGACTGCCGGTGATCGAAGATCCCGAACAATCTCAATTGATTGTCCGCGCTGTTGAGAATCGGTACGGCAGAGAAGATGAAGCGCCCACCCATCTCTTTGAAAGTGTTCATATCCAGCTGCAAATGACGAATTTGCTTCTTGCTGTCTTTGCGGTAATCGAATTTCATGCCGAGCTCGTCGACAAAAACGTAGCAGCGTCCTCCCCAATAATCGAAATACTTGCGGAGGCCGGCGTTTTTCGCCAATTCCTTTGCTATTATTTGACGAAAACGGTGTTTGTATGTCAGCGGATAAAAGTTGTTGTAGGTGTCCAGGGTGTAAAATCCGTTATATTGCGCCACGGCCGGATGCAGCCCGATGCTCGCCACCCGGTAGTTGCGCTGCGGCAGCCCGATCGCTTCGCGTATGCCGGCGAATTGGTCTACCGCATAAAATTGCCGGAAGCTCGGCGAATTAAGCTTGCGCTGCACGTGCTCATCGTTCGATTGGAACAATACGTGAAGCTGGAGGCCCAGAGCGATGATGACGAGCGACCTGCCCATGCGCCCCCATCGCCACAGGATCAAACAGGCCAAAGCGAACCCCAAATAGATGACCAGCGGGCGAAGAAAGTGAAAACGCGCAAAATTGAAGGTGGTGAGCAGGCTGATTTGTTCCTTCAGCGGCTTCCATGCCTTGTTGAACCAGAACGCGTACCAGGCGGAAAGGGCAAAGTTAACGCCGAGCAGCAGGGCAAACATCCGTGCCGTACGGTCCCATTGCCGCCGCGCCGCGCATAACACGGATACGAGGATGGTCACCGGCAAGATCACTTTCGTATGGACCGTTTCCACATGGTTGTGACCGAGGGCGAAATGGAGGAACGTATGCCGGACGCTTTGCCTGAAGTTGAAGTAGGAGTTGAAAAACTCATTGCGGCTCGTCGGCTCTTCGGCCAGAACGAGAGACAGCAGCAGCCTGTAATCGATCAGAAGGAAAACGGCCGTCATGAAGGCAATGCTTCCGAGAAAGGGCGCATTGAATTCCCGTTTCACGAGCAGGTCGCGAAGCCAAAGCGCGCCGACGGCAGCCAGGAAGAAAAAAAAGCCGAGAACCAAACTCGAATAGAGCGGCAGAAGGCCGAGCGTCAGCCACTCCCGCCAGGAAGACCGGCGGGCGCGAATGTTCAGAAAAGCCCATAAGGCCAGCGGGTGTCCGAGCGTACTGAGCATTCCCGAAGGCCAGAACGGCGTCAAAGCGAAGGCGAGCGATCCGAATACACGGATCGGCCAAGCATCGGCTTCCTTAACGAAGTGCGTGCGGAGAAGCAGGTACATCCCGATAAACGCAACGATCCGCGTAACGGTTTGGCTTAACGCATATGCCTGCATGGACGGAAAGAGCGCATGAAGCAGGACGATGCCGCTGAATTCGGTACCGAATGCATTTCGCGGCAAGCCGTTGATCACCTGCGGAATGGTGGAACGGACACCGCCGAACCATTGTCCGCTGCCCACCAGCACCTTGTACCAGGCGATATTCGAATCCAGATTGTCATGTACCCGGATATGCGCGTCTTCACCGAGAATAAACAAGGGCGATACGTAGACGGCCATTAAGAGGAAGGCGAATGCAATCGCAATGGGTTCGGCCGTCGGCTGTCTCGATTGACGCATGATCCGAAACTCGCCTCATTTCATCAGATCAAGTAAAAATGCTTTGAGATCTACTACCCGCAATTGCTCCGGTTTGCGGTCGGTTCCTGCCAGGATCAACGGAATAAGGGACTCCGTTTTGGTGAGGGAACCGTGTCCGCCGCCCCCTTTATGGGTAGGGGAGCTTCTATCCGCCAGTTCATAGCCCGGCTTGGCGGTAACCACCATATATTCGCCTTCATGTGAATGCAGCGCTCCGGACAATCGCTGCAGCACATCGGGATATCGGCCATAGGCAATCGTACGTTTCTGTTCATTGATTTGTAAATCCAGTACCTGCGGGTTCGCGTCCAATTGCCACGATTGTTCGTAAAGGTCCGTCATTTTTCCGTCAGCCCGGTAACGGAACTGTTCGGATGTTCCGCCTTGCACGACATGAATCCAACCGCCCCGCTCTTTCCAAGCGAGCAGATCGATTCGCGGATCGGTTTGGAGCACGCCCGCTATATCCTGTAAGGAAGCCGCAGGTTTAAGCGTATAGACGTAAGCCATCGTTTCATTAACCGCAAGGACGATATCCGTGTTCTCCGTTACGGGCGATCCGGGCCGTAACACATTGAACTTGTTTAAAGCTTCGGGCAGGTCAATCACCGGATCTTCACCGGCAGGACGGATTTGGGTCACGCCGCTGTCCCCGACGATCATAATCACGGCCTCTTTCAGCGCCTTCCGCGGTGAGCCGAACGCCTCCAGGAAAGATTGCAATTGTTTATCCAATCGGATCACGCCCTCCATTTCGGAAGGGCCGTTTTTATGCAGCTTCTGATCCAGGTCGGGCAAATAAACGAACAGAAAATTCGGCAGTTTATCGTTTTTAATTAAATAGTTCGCCGTTGCGAACGAATAAGCATTGCCGAACCCGAGCCGATCATCGAGCTCCTCGGGCAAGTTTTTTTTGCCTTTGAGCGGGTTGGAGAGCGAGCCGAAGGCCAAAAAGTCAGGGCCCTTCACTTTGATCGTTCCCGGCAATTCGGTCGGAACATGGATCCAGGCCGGAATCGTCAACCGATGACCGGAGGTTCCCCTGTAAACCAAACCGTTGATTGAACCGGACTTCAACCCTTTCCGGGCCAAATCTTCGTAAATGGTCGGAGTTTGCGGATTCAAGTGATCCCGGTTGAGACGGATCAAAGCATCCTCAAGCATCGGATTGATACCCTGCCTTACGATCTCCATCGGTCCGGTTCCATAATTTACGATTCGCTTTTCCTTGACATCGTACCAGATCAGTCCCGGGACGCGGTGGGCATTCGGATAAGTTCCGGTCAGCAAGGAGCTGTCGATAGTCACTGACATGGTAGGGAAGGAGCTGACCACATCCTTGTAGTATTGCCCTTGTTCAATAAGGAACCGGAGAGCGGAGAGTTTCCGTAGCCTGATTCCGGTATCGATCGCCTGGGGCAGTAAAGAGTCGGCCATAAGCACGATCACTTTTTTCGGATCATGCGCGTTATCGGTTTTGATGCGGAGAAGATCCTGTTCCTGCGGTGCCGCTTCCCGTTTGCCGCATGCCGAGAGCAGAACAACCAACATGACGACCGATAAAAGGAGACTTCGTTTCTTACGCAATCTGCGTCACCTGCCCGTATCTTCTTTCTGCGATGCAGCCAGGTACATTTTTCTTCTTTAGGCGCCAGGCTATACCAAGTGAAGGGTGGGAAAACATGGTTCCTGAAAGAAAAAGACGGCGCGCATAGCACGCTATGCGACACCGCCTTCGGTTTTTTCGATCGGCAGTTCCATTCTGATCCATGTCCCTTGCCCGGCTTGCGTTCTGATTTGGAATGCAACCCGGTCGCCATAAGCGAGCAGAAAGCGCCGGTATACGTTCATGATCCCTGTATGCTTCCGGAAGAAGGGATCGACTTGCCCGGTTTTGGATTTGATGAGCAGGTTCAGCTTGTCCATGACATCCTCTGGCACGGACGTACCTGTGTCGTGAACCTCGATCAGCAGAGTATCCTCCTTTCGCTCGGCGCGGACGGTCAATGTGAAGGCTTCCGGAGCCATATGGGGACTCCATGCGTATTTGATCGCGTTCTCCACAAACGGCTGGATGCTGAGCTTCATGATCGGGATGTCCAGCACCGCAGGATCGACCTCGAATATGGCGTTGACATCCGTACCGTTCCGGAAATAATGAATCGTCAGGAAATTCCGGATGTAGGCCAGCTCTTCCTTCAGCGGCGCCCAGCCGCCGTCGTTTCTCACGCTGTAGCGCATCATGCGCGATACCGACTGCACCATCTCCCCGACCGCTTCCCCGTTATTTTTGCCGGCATAGGATTCGATCGTTTCAAGCGTGTTGAACAGAAAATGCGGGTTGATCTGCGCCTGAAGCTGCAGCAGCTCCCGCTCCTTCTCCTTGAGCTTGGACGCTACGACCTCCTGCTCCATTTGCTGCAGCTCGTTCAGCATTTGATTATAGCCGTGGATCAGAAATCCGATCTCATCGTTGCTGGACGGCTCGCTGATCGGGTGATACGCCCCCCGACCCAATCGCGCCATCCCCTGCTTCAGCTTGGAGAGCGGGCGGAGGACGATGTTCATGACAGGATAGGCTACGATCAGGGAAATGGAGAAGCTTGCGATCGCGATAAGCAGCGTCAGGTTGGTGGACTGCGCCGCGCCTTCGGTCATGCTGCTGAGCGGCGCGATCCATACGAGCTTCCAATCGCCGTAAGGCAAATCGGAATAGGTAACCTCGTATCTGATCGCGTTTGAAGTAAACATGAATTCTTGTTGATCGCGCAGGCCTGTGTTTAACGAATTCCTGAAATCCCGCAGCAGGGAATCCTCCATTTTCACATTGGAGACTGCCGCGCCGCTTGAATCGTGATATAGTAGGAGATGTCCCTCTTGCTCGTAGTCCGGTCTGCTCAGCAGACTTTTGATTTTATCCTCGCTGATTTCAATCGAGAACCAGGCGTCGATGGTGCCGGTCCGCAGATTGTAGACCGGACGTATGAAGGAGAACACCGTTTCTTTCGTATCAAGCGCATAATTAAGGGGATGGGGCGCGCTCAGCGTCGTGTTTTCAAGCCGGGCAATATTGCCGTATAGAGGGTCATCCTGAATCGGGTAACTGAAATCGAACCGCTTCTGGTAAGAATCGAAATACTTTTTGCCGAGCCCGTCCATATACAGGACGCCGAGAATTTCGTTGCGCTCCTGCAGCGACTGCCGCTGGATCGGCTGATAATCGATCGTATAGCCCGCTTGCGCAACGAGATCATCCGCCGGAGTCTCCATAAACCGTTGGAAGGCGGAATTCGTGAACAGCGAATCGAACGAATCGCTCACCTCCTGCAAATAGGCGGTCAGGTCCTGGGATACCGACTGCACGTACTGGGAGGAGATCGAGGACGAATATTCGGTGCCCGAACGGAACATGAAATACTGAGAGCTGTAGCTTACGATTGCGGTAGGCACAATTGAAATCGCTACCAGAATGACGAACAATTTATGCTTGAGGGACAGATACACCATTATTCGTTTCAGAGAAAGCAGGAACGGCTTCATGTTGGGATCCTCCTCGAATGGGCAGGCTGCTTGAAGCAATGTATTCAACGTCCGGTTACGGAATCCTTGCAAGGAGCTGACGAACGATGAAAATCTGTGTCGCCGACGATGAGAAGGAAGTAAGGGAAAGTATTATCCACAAGCTGCGGGCGCTGTATCCGCTGGACGAAATCTACGATGTGGAATTCGGCCGCAAGGCGCTGCAGCAGATCGCCATGGTCAACCCCGACCTCGTCTTTCTGGATATACGGATGCCGGAAATGGACGGCCTCGATATTTTGCGGTCGATGAAGCAAACCAAGCCTTCCATCCAGGCGGCGATCCTGTCCGGTTATGACGACTTTGAGTATGCGCGTAAGTCGCTCCATATCGGCGCGATCGACTATTTGCTGAAGCCCGCCGACCGGGAGGAGCTGCGGGCGGTCGTGGACAAGGTAAAGGCGGAGACGGACAAGGCGTTCCGGAAGGAAATGGACATTCATTTGGGCAAGCTGTCGGCCCAATATGTGTTCATCGATTCGCTGCGTTATTTTAACACAAGTCTGTGGTTCGACGAAAGGCGGGAAAAAACGGTTCTGTTCGGCCGCTTTGGGGAGCTGTCGGAACAGCTTGGGCAGGCGCCGAAGGATACCGTGTTTACGTTTTCGGTCAATCAGGATTATGAAGGGGCGGTGGTTGCGCGGCGGCCGGAGCACCGGGGTCCCTTTTTCCAGCTTATGGAGCACTTTGTTCCGGCGGTGCTGGAGGGGATGGACAAATGGGAGAGCGAGCGCTTTTTCGGGAGGCCCCCGGAAGGCAGGGGGAATTCGGAAACCCGGCGGAAGGCCGTCCGGCAGGCCGCGCAGCTGCGCCACAAAATGTTGTCCTCCGCCAGAACGGGCAGCTTCCCGAATCTGGAGCAGTCGTTGAATAGTTGGCTGGATTGCTTGTACAGCCTCGATCTGTCCATGTTGAGAAAGGAATGCGTGAACCTGATGGCCTCGCTGGATGAAGGGCTGGCGGGCGGCGGGGAAGTGATCGTGCTCGAGGAGGAGAAAATCCACTACTGGTCGCAATGGGTGGGCAAGCACCGGACCTGGGACGAATTGAGCGGCAAAATCCGCAAGTTTGTGCTTGACGGCGTAAGGGCCTTGATGCAGCCTGAAAGTGAAAGCCAGGCGAATACGGGCTGGTTCCGGCAAGCGCTGCATATGGTCGATACGTCCACCGATCCGAACCTGAGCCTGGAGCTGGTGGCGGAGGCGGTGGGCGTGCATTCCGTGACGTTAAGCCGGATTTTCAAGCAGCAGACGGGCATGAACTTTGTCCGGTACCTGGTGCGTAACCGGCTTCGGCTGGCGCAATCGCTGCTGCTCAAGTCGGAGAAGAAAATCAACGACATTGCCGAGGAGGTCGGGTACGTCGATTACCGGTATTTCCGCTCGCTGTTCAAAAAGGAATTCGGCATGACGCCGTCCGAATACCGCAGAAGAAACGGGATCGCCCCCGCCGGCGACGAGGCGGATTAAGGCCGGCCGCTCGGCGGGATAGTCCTGTAAAACCGTTATGATCCATAGGAGCGTAGACGGTTTTTTTTCAAGTAAATACAATCCATTGCGCTTATGGTTAATCGTCAGGATGCGTTAAAAATTTCTCCCCCCTCGGTTAAATTATTCCGCTGTTTTCCGTTCAGATTAACTTTTATACTCACGTTACAGGCGCTTGCACATACGGCGCCGACACTAAGAGACGCTGGGGGATGAATCAATGCGAGTGCTAAAAGGATGTTTGATCCTCTGTTTGGCTTTGATCATCGGCATTACGACGGCATGCTCGAACCGTAACGGGAACGCGAATTCCCCGGACGCCGCGAATACCGCCGATACCGGTGGCGCCGGCAAGGCGGGCGGGAACGAGAAGCCGAAAGAGCTGAAAATCCTCTACGCGACGGCCGAGGCCGGCTCCGAAGCGATTCTGGACGCGGTCAAGAAATACGAGTCCGAATCGGGCATCAAGGTGTCCGTGGATACGTTTCCTTACAACAACCTGCAGGAAAAAGTTTTTTCCGAGCTGGCGCAAAAAAGCGACTACTACGACCTGATGGCCATCGACACGCCTTGGGTGCCGCAGCTGATCCAGCATCTGGAGCCGCTTTCATCCTACATGAGCAGCACGGCCAAACCCGATTTGCTGGCGCTTGATGATTACATCGCCAAAGTGTTCCTCGACACGTCGGTGTTCAAGCTGGACGCGCCGAACGAGCAGCCGCCGGCGATGGACACGATCTCGCTGGACGCCGTCACGGGCGCTGGCTTCGAGGTCATCGGGCTTCCGATCCAGTCGAACGTGCTGACGGTCAGCTACCGCAAGGATCTGTTCGAGGACCCGGCCAACCAGGCGGCGTTCAAGGAGCAATTCGGCCGCGATCTTGCGGTGCCGAATACGCTGGATGAGTATTTGGACGTCGCCAAGTTTTTCACCCGCGATACCGATAACGACGGCAAGATCGATATGTACGGCACGACGCTGATGGCGAAAAAGCATGAAGCCGGCTTCGTCGATTTCAAATCGTTCCTGAGCGATTTCGGCGGATCGATCTTCGACGCGAACATGAAGCCGGTGTTCAATAACGAGCAGGGCGTGCAAGCGCTGGAGCTGTACGGCAGCTGGATCAACGAGTACAAAGTTACGCCTCCGGGAACGACGACCTATACGTGGGACGAAGTCGCAACCGTCTTCGGCTCCGGCCAAGTCGCTATGGGCATGAACTATCACGATATGCAGCTTGATCCGAAGGTGAACGGCAAGGAGGGATACTTCATGTTCCCCGGCCGTGAAGACGGCGGCAATATCGTCCGCGGCCCGCACTTCGGATCGTGGGAGCTGTCGGTCAGCAAATATTCCAACAACAAACAGGCCGCATACGAGCTGGCGGAATGGCTGACCAGCCCGGCGACGCAGGAGGGCTACCTGCCCTTCAAGCAGAAAGTGACCCGGCTTTCAAGCTACAAGGCTGCCGAAGCGATTGAAGACGAAACGGTCAGGGAGTTCTATCAGGTGCTCGGCGAATCGCTGAAAGTCGGCGTCGGCCGTCCGAGAATTACGAACTACGGTCAAGTATCCGAAGCTGTGCAGGTCGGCATGAACGATTATCTCACCGGCCGCAAAGGGGCCAAGGAAGCGCTGGACGGCGCCGCCAAGCAGGTCGAGACCATTATGGAGCAGGCCGGCTACTACAAGTAACATCACGTCTCACAAAATAATCCCCAAAAAGTGACGTGATGCTCTGTAGCTTAATCCGATTGCTTTTCGGGGACCCCATCAGGATATAAAATCTTTATATACAAGCATAAGGATGGTTAACGATGTACGCAGCTTCAAGGAAAACGAACAAACGGCTCATTTCCGCCTTGTTGAACACCGTCATGTATGCCTCATTGTTCGTGGCGCTGTTCCCCGTACTGTGGATGGTGATGACCTCTTTCAAAACGTCATGGGACGCGCAGGCGCTGCCGCCGATCTGGTTTTTTACGCCCGTGTTGGAGAACTATGCGAACCTGTTCGGCGGCGGCGGCAATTCTGGCGATTTCACAGTGCTGCTCATGAACAGCACGATCGTCGCGCTGGCCTCCACGATTCTGTCCGTCGTGTGCGGGGCGCTCGCTTCCTATTCGCTGTCGCGGTTCAGGACGAAGCGCAGCAAGGATATCGCGATGTGGATTCTCTCCACGCGGATGTTCCCGCCGGCGGCGACGCTTATCCCGGTTTTCATGATGATGAACTGGCTGAACCTGATGGATACGTACGCGGCCCTTATCATCCCGTATACCGCGTTCAACCTGTCGTTCGTCGTCTGGATGCTGAAAGGGTTCTTCGATGAAATTCCGAAGGATCTGGAGGAGTCGGCGATGGTCGACGGGTGTACGAGGTTTCAGGCTTTTCGCCGGGTTATTCTCCCGCTGGTGGCGCCCGGCCTGGCGGCGACGGCCATTATCTGCCTGATGTTCAGCTGGAACGAATTTATGTTTGCCCTTGTGCTGACGCGCAACGAGGCCGTCACCGCTCCGATTATCGCCAACCAGTTCGTGACGATGTACGGCATTCAATGGGGCGAATTGACCGCAGCCTCGACGCTGATGACGGCGCCCGTGCTCGTTTTCGCCATTCTGGTCCGCAACCATATGATCAAAGGGCTTACGTTCGGATCGGTGAAATGAGCGGCGCGGCCCGCCGCCGCATCGGCGCATCGGATCAAGAAGAACGGACAGGAGAGAGCATCGATGAGAGCTGTAATATTGCCTGGAAACAAAGAGGTGCATGTCGTCGACCGGCGGAAGCCGGCGCCGAAGGAAGGAGAAGTGCTCATTCGCATGCGGGTTTCCGCCATTTGCCGCAGCGACATGAGCCTCTATAACGGAACGCCGATCGTCGGCGGCGACGCCGCCAAGACGGGCCACATCGTTCCCGGGCACGAGCCCGCGGGCGATGTGGTGGAGGTCGGAGCCGGCGTGAGAGGGTTGCAGCCGGGCGACCGGGTGGCGGTTTACCTCGCGATCGGATGCGGGCATTGCTCCTATTGCCTGCGAGGCTACATGCACCTGTGCCCGCAGTGGAAATGCGTCGGCTTCGACGTGGACGGCGGCGACGCCGATTACATGATTGCCCCGGCGGCCTGCTGCCTGAAGCTGCCGGACGAAATGTCCTACGAGACCGGGGCGCTGCTGACCGATAACGTCGGAACGCAGTACCACACGCAGAAAACGCTGGGCGTATCCGGCAAGGACAGCGTGGCGGTATTCGGCCTCGGCCCGATGGGCAGCGCGGCGGCGCTTGTCGCCAAAGCGCGCGGCGCAAGGGTGATCGCGGTGGATGTGCTCGATTCCAGACTGCAAATGGCGAAGGAGCTCGGCGTCGACGCGATCGTCAACAGCACGCAGCAGGACGCGGTGCAGGCGTTGCGGGACTGGACCTACGGCGAAGGGGTCGACGTGGCGATCGATTGCTCGGGCAGCCCGGTCGCGCAGAACACCGCGCTCGACGCCGCGCGCAAGCTGGGCTCGGTCGCATTCGTCGGCGAGTCCCGGTCGACCACGATCAATCCGAGCGACCAGATGATCCGGAAGCTGCTGAGAGTCGTCGGCGGCTGGCATTTTCCGGTATGGGAATGGGAAGAGATCGCGCGGTTCGTCATCGATCAGAACATTCCGGTCAATCAGTATATCACGCACCGGTTCTCCATCGAGCAGGCGGCGGAAGCGTTCCGCATGTTCGACGAGCGGGTGACCGACAAAGCGGTTTTCGTATGGGAGTGAAAAAGCTCAGGATCGAATCGGGAGCGTTCAAGTATTATCTGTTCGTCCCGACGCTGGCCATCCTCATTTTCATGACGGTCGTACCGCTCGCCTTCTCGCTCATTACCAGCTTCACAGGCTACAAAGCGACCGAAACCGGCAGCTTCGTCTTCAACGGGGTCGACAACTTCGTCCGCGCATGGGGAGACACCAATATCCGGGCGGCGTTCCGGAATACGCTGACGTTCGTGTTTTTCTCGGTCGGCATCGAATTCGTGCTGGGGATGGCGTTGGCGGTGCTGCTCAACCGGCAGGTGAGGGGCATCACGTTCATCCGGACCTTCCTGCTGCTGCCGATGATGGTGACGCCGGTCGCGGTCGGACTGCTCTGGCGGTGGATGTTCAATACCGATTACGGGCTGATCAATTATTTCGCCGGAGCATGGTTCGGGGCTGATCCGGTCAATTGGCTGGGTGAGTACCTCTATGCGATGCCGGTCGTCATTCTGGTGGACGTGTGGCAGTGGACGCCGTTCGTCGTGCTGTCGCTGCTGGCCGGTTTGCAATCGCTGTCATCCGAGCCGTTTGAGGCGGGCAACATCGACGGCGCGAACGCCTGGCAGATTTTCCGGTACATTACGCTGCCCCAGCTCAAATCGGTCATACTCGTCGTGCTGCTGATCCGGACCATCGATTCGTTCAAGTCGTTCGACGTGGTCTGGATTCTGACCAACGGGGGACCGGGGGTCAGCACGGAGCTGTTCAGCTCGCAGATCTACCGGATTGCGTTCAAGTTCTGGGAGACGGGGTACGCTTCAGCCGTATCGTGGGTGTTCCTGATTGTCGTCATGGTGATCACGTCGCTGTTTATCCGGTTTTTGTACCGGGAGGATGTCGTCTGACGGAGCCGGCGGAAGCCAGCAGATATGTACGATCCCGTATGTATGAGGAGGCTTAAAGAATGAAAGGCATTTCGTTCAATACATGGGTATACGGCAGCTTCCCTTCGTGGCTGCCCTCCTACACGCTGGAGGAGACAATCTCGCGCCTGGCGGGCATGGGCTACGACGGCATCGAGATCGGCTGCGCCAGCCCGCACGCCTGGCCGGACTATTTATCGGCACAGAAGCGCGCAGAGATCGGCAAGGTGCTGGAGCGCAACAATCTGAAGGTGGCAGCTATGCTGCCGGCGCCGGGCGGCGGTCCGGGCATGAATCCGTCTTCTCCGCTGCCGGAGGAAAGGGCGTTCACGGTCAAGCATTACAAGGACGTGATCCGGCTCGCGCACGATTGGCAGTGCCCGACCGTCATCTGGATAGCGGGTTGGGTCGTTCACGGCACAAGCCAGCGGGAAGCATTCCGTTACAGTCTCGAAGGTCTCAAGGAGTGCGCGGCCTATGCCAAGGAGCTCGGGATCGATATGGTCGTCGAGCCGACGCCCACCGACAGCAACCTGATCGAAACCGCGGACGACGCGCTGGATTTGGCGGCGGATACCGGCATGGACAACGTGCATGTCATGTTCGACACGTTCCACGCGATGTACCGTAACGAGGTGCCGAGCGACTATGTATACCGGATGAAGGACAAGCTGCGCCACGTCCATATTTCCGACAACGACCGTCTGCCTCCGGGGCAGGGCTACGGCAACTTCGACGCCGTGCTGAAAGCGCTCAAGGCGGTCGGTTACAAAGGTTATCTGTCCATGGAGGTCGGGTTCCATACCCGCAAGTCCGACCCGGGCTGGTATGCCGAGACTTCGCTTGAGTTTCTGAGACAGAAGCTGAAAGAGCTTGACTGGGGCAAGACCGGTCGATAACAGACGAGGCTTCAACGGCCTGCTTTTAACGTTCATCGTTGAAAGCAGGCCGCTATTTTTTTGTAAATAATGGATGTGGATGAATAATTCTGATGATAAAAATCGAATGCGTTAAAAAATCCTACCCTGCAGGCTAAATTACTCTCCTGTGACTCGAAAGTTATATCTTTTATACTGAGTGCAAGGCAATAGTAATAGCTTCACCAGCTTACTTTTAACGCTCGGCGTTAAAAGTAGAGCGATCATAGCGATATATCGCCGGGTGAGCACAAATAGTACTTCTCAAGGAGGTAAAACAGTGAAGTGGGGTTATCAGACGAACACATGGGGTGGTGTAGTCGGTCATCCCGCCGGGGTTACTTCGGTCAAGGACCTGTATTACTTGGCGAACGGGTCCACGGAGCAGGCCATCAAGGACATCGCGGCGGCGGGGTACCAGGGAATCGAACTGTTTGACGGTAATCTGATGCAGTATGAAGGCCGGCTGGACGAGTTTCGACAGCTGCTGGCCGACCATAAGCTGTCCCTGATCGGCGTCTATACCGGAGCCAATTTCATTTACCGGGATATTCTGGAGGAGGAGTTCGCCAAGATCGAGAAGGTCGCGGCAATGGCTGCGGCCGCGGGCGCGGAACATCTGGTGTTCGGCGGCGGGGCGGTACGCGCGGACGGCATTCGGGATGAGGACTATTCGGTGCTCGCCCAAGCCTTGGACCGCGCCGCCGAACTGGCCGGCCGGTACGGTCTGATCCCGAGCTATCATCCGCATCTCGGCACCTGCGTCGAAAGACCGGATCAGCTTGAACGGCTGATGAAGCTGACCGCCATTCATTTGTGCCCGGATACCGCTCACATCGAAGCGGGCGGCGGAGATCCGGTTGCGGTGATACGCGCTTATACGGACCGCATCAGGTACGTGCACTTCAAGGACTACGGATCAGGCGCCTTCCTTCCGCTGGGAGAGGGGCGGCAGCGCTTCGACGCCATGATGGCAGCCCTGCGTGAAAGCGATTACAACGGTTGGATCACGGTCGAATTGGACAGTCATGAGGATCCGTTCCAGGGCGCGGCAATCAGCAAACGGTATATCGATGAGCAATTGATGAAGAAGGCGTGATTTTAAAAAATAGGGGGTTTATGTCCATGAGAAAATCGAGTTTCACTTTGGCCGCGATTGTGCTTGTACTCAGCCTGATCCTTGCCGCTTGCGGCGGAAACAACAACAGCGGCGACAATAATGCCGGTACGCAGAACGATGCCGCTTCGACGAACGCGGGAGCGGGAAGCGACGGCGCGGCCGCCGATAACGGAGCCGCCGATGCGGGAGCGGCGGACGCCGCGGCGGACGGGCCGATCACGATCAACCAGTCGCTGCCGGATAAAGAGATTCTGAGCAAAGGGCCGGAAGGGGAAAGCGCCGTATCCGGCAAGACGCTTCAGCTGACGCCGGAAGAGCTGGCGAAGATCAAGGAAGGCAGCTATAAAGCCGCCATCTCGATGCACTACGCGGGCAACGACTGGTCGACCGCCCAGCTCAAAGGGCTGAAGGACACGTTTGCGAAAATGGGCATCGAGGTCATTGCGACGACGGATGCGAACTTCAAAGCCGAGACCCAGGTGTCCGACATCGAAACGATCCTGTCGCAGAAGCCGAATGTGATCGTCAGCATTCCGGTTGACCCGGTTTCCACCGCCGAGGCGTTCAAGAAAGCCGCCGCCCAAGGCGTGAAGCTGGTGTTTATGGACAACAAGCCGAGCGGCCTGAAGGCAGGCCAGGATTACGTCAGCGTCGTTTCGGCGGACAACTACGGGAACGGCGTGGAAGCGGCGAACATTATGGCGCAGGCGATCGGCGAGGAAGGCGAGATCGGGATGATTTACCACGATGCCGACTTCTTCGTTACGAAGCAGCGGACAGACGCTTTTGAAAAGACGATCGCCGAGAAGTATCCGAACATCAAGATAGCGGAGCGCGGCGGCATCACGGGACCGAACGACGGCGAGAAGGTCGCTTCCGCCATGCTGACCAAAAATCCGAACCTCAAAGGCATCTTCGTCGTCTGGGACGTTCCGGCGGAAGGCGCGCTGGCGGCAGCCCGTTCAGCGGGCCGCGACGACCTCGTCATTACGACGATCGACCTCGGCACCAACGTGGCGCTCGACATCGCATCCGGCGGCATGATCAAAGGTCTCGGCGCCCAGCTGCCGTACGATCAGGGCGTTGCCGAAGCGATTCTGGCGGGATATGCGCTGCTCGGCAAGGAAGCGCCGGCCTATGTGGCGGTTCCGGCCCTGTCGGTTACAAAGGACAACATTCTCGACGCATGGAAAACGGTTTACCAGGCGGATGCGCCGAAAACGATTCAAGACGCAGCGAAGTAATACGCACGGGCAGCTTTCACACAGCGCTTTATGCAAGTCCCTGAACTGCGGTCGGTTCCAGCGGGACCGGCCGCGGCCCAAGGGTTCAGGTCAGCGAACTTCATCCCATATATAGAGGAGAGAAAACAATATGCGTACATTGAAAGTGGCAATGATCGGCGGAGGTTTCATGGGGAAGGCGCACTCGCTTGCTTATGCGGGCATGCCGATGTTTTTTGGCCGGCGCCGGCTATTCCGTTCCGTCAAACCGTAGTGGATATCAACGATGAGCTGGCGAAGGACGCGGCGGCCCGTTACGGCTTCGCCAATTACTCCTCCGACTGGCGGCGCGTCGTCGAGGACCCGGAAATCGACATCATCGATATCGTGACCCCGAACAACACGCACGCCGAAATCGCGGTTGCGGCGGCGCAAGCCGGCAAGCACATCATTTCCGAGAAGCCGCTCGCGCGCACGACCGCGGAAGCGAAGCAGATGCTGGAGGCGGTCAATAAAGCCGGCGTCAAGCATATGGTCGCTTTCAACTACCGCCGCACTCCGGCCGTCACCTTGGCGAAGAAATACATTGAAGAAGGCGCAATCGGCAACATTCTGAATTTCCGCGGCACCTATTTGCAGGATTGGTCGGCAGACCCGAATTCGCCGCTGTCGTGGCGTTTCCGCAAGGACATCGCGGGCTCGGGCACGCTCGGCGACATCGCAACGCACGTGATCGATTTTGCCCGTTATCTGGTCGGCGAGATTACCGAGGTGATGGGTACGGCGAACACCTGGATCAAGGAGCGCCCGGTTCAATCGGGCGGAGCCGACAAGCTCGGCACCGTAAAGGCGGCCGGCGACGTGCAAAAACAGGCGGTCGACGTTGACGACGAAATCAGCACGCTGGTTCGTTTCGAGAACGGCGCGGTGGGCAGCATCGAAGCGACCCGCAACGCCTGGGGCCGAAACAACTTCCTGACGTTTGAAATACATGGCGACAAAGGCTCTTTGTCCTTTAACTATGAGCGCCGCGACGAGCTGCAGGTCTGCTTCTCGAACGATCCGGACGACCGGCGCGGATTCCGCACGATCTATACCGGTCCCGCGCATCCGAACGGCGGCGCGCTGTGGCCGATTCCGGCGCTCGGCATCGGCTACGGCGAGACGAAGATTATCGAAGCGCACGATTTCATCGCGTCGATCGTCAACGACACGGAGGTTTCTCCGAACTTCTACGACGGCTACCGGATTTCCGTCATTTCCGACGCGATTCTCGAATCGGCCGCTAGCGGCAAATGGGTGAGAACGTTACAGTAGCATATTGGGCAAAAAGAAGGGGATCGGGGCGCGAAGCGCTTCCGGTCCCGTCTTGAAAGGGGGTCTACCGATGGAAACGCCAATACTGGAAATGCGCGATATATCCAAATCGTTCAACGGAATCAAGGTGCTCGACAAGGTAGGCTTCGAGCTGCGGAAAGGGGAAGTGCACGCTCTGATGGGCGGCAACGGGGCCGGCAAATCGACCTTGATGAAAATACTGACGGGCGTGTACACCCTGGATTCCGGACAGATCACGCTCGACGGCGCCGAGGCGAACATCGCTTCGCCAAAGGACGCCGAAAAGCACGGCGTATCGATGATTTTTCAGGAGTTCAGCCTTGTGCCCACCCTGACTGTGGCGCAGAACATTTTTCTCGAAAGAGAACCGAGGACGAAGCTGGGCCTGATCGACGACAAGGCGTGCGTGCGTCGGACCCGGCAGCTGCTGGAGGAACTGGACGTCGACATGAAGCCGGACGATCTGGTCGGGGAGCTGGGCGTCGGCTACTGGCAAATGACCGAGATCGCCAAGGCGCTGTCGAAGGAAACGAAGCTGCTCATCATGGATGAGCCTTCCTCTTCCCTGACGAAAAGGGAGACCGAAGTGCTGTTCGAGTTCATCCGCCGCCTGAAGCGGAAAGGGATTTCCATCATCTATATTTCGCACCGGATGGAGGAAATTTTTGAGATTTGCGACCGGATCACGATTATGGGCGACGGCAAGCACATTATTACCGCCAACACGAACGAGCTCGACATGGATAGCGTGATTCAGCATATCGCAGGCAAAAATCTCGAGAAGTTCGAGTGGAGACCCCGCAAGGGAGTCGCCGGCGCAGACGTCATTCTCAAGGTCCAGGGTTTGAAAACGAACAACCGCGTCAACGGCGTCGACTTTGAACTGCATCACGGTGAAATTCTCGGCATCGCGGGCTTGATGGGAAGCGGGCGGACGGAGACGATGCGGGCGCTGTTCGGCATCGATCCGATTACCGAAGGCGACGTTTATATCAAGGGCCGGAAAGCGTCGATTCGGTCGCCGCAGGACGCGATCGGGCACGGGTTTGCCTTAGTGCCGGAGGACAGAAGGGTGCAGGGGCTCGTGCTGGAGCATGAGGTGAAGGATAACATTCTGCTCCCTTCGATCTCCAAGGTGACCAACTTGCTTGTCAACGACAGGAAGGGAGACCGGGTGGCCGAGGAATGGGTCGCAAGGCTGAACATCAAGACGGATTCGATCTATAAGGAATCCAGGCTGTTGTCGGGCGGCAACCAGCAGAAGATCGTCTTCGCGAAATGGCTCGCCAATTCGCCGGAGATCATCATGCTGGATGAGCCGACGATCGGCATCGATATCCGGGCGAAAACGGAAATTATCGAGATGGTCCGAAGCTTGGCCGACGAGGGCAAAAGCATCCTGCTCGTCTCCTCGGAGATGCCCGAGCTTCTGGCGGTAAGCGACCGCATCCTCGTATTCCACGACGGCAAGGCGGTCAAGCAATTCATGCGCAAGGACATCACATCAGAGGAGGAGCTGCAGCATGCTATCCAAGGCTTCTAGCGGGGTTTCGGGCGGCGCTTCCGCCGTCAGGCAGTTTAATTGGAGACAGTATATCGTTTATATCGCGTTTGTCGGCGTGCTGATCTATTTCTCGGCCACGCTGAGTGACGACGGCTTTTTGTCCACTACCAACATGTTGAACATCATTCGCCAGACCGCCATCATCTCCATTATGGGCGTCGCGATGACCTTCGTCATCAGCGCCGCCGAAATCGATTTGTCCGTCGGCTCGATCGCGGCGCTGTCGTCGTTGACCTCCGCCATGGCGCTCGAGTCGGGCTTCGGCATTCTCGGAGCGATCGTGGCCGGACTCGGCACGGGACTTGTCATCGGCCTCATTAACGGCCTGCTGGTAACCAGGGTGCTGATTCCTTCGTTCCTTGTCACCTTAGGCATGATGGGCGTCGCCAAAGGCTTAGCCATGTGGATTACCGGCACGGCGCCGGTCCCTATCATCGACAAAACGTATGTGTTTATTTTCGGATCAGGGGAAATCGGCACCATTCCGGTTATGTTTTTCTGGACGCTGACGGCGGCGGTGCTCGGTCATATCGTGCTGAAGAAAACCGCGTTCGGCAGGCGGACGCTTGCCACCGGAGGCAATCAGAACGCGGCCCGTTTCTCGGGCGTCAACGTAAGCAGAACGAAGCTGTATGTCATGATCGGCTCGGGCATGATGGCCGGTCTCGCGGGCATGCTGTACGCCGGCCGGATGTATTCCGGGCGCTACACCTTCGGCGAGGGAGACGAGCTGTCCGTCATCGCGGCGGTCATTCTGGGCGGCACAAGCCTGTTCGGGGGCGTCGGAACGGTCATCGGAACGGTCATCGGCGCGCTGATGATCGGCACGATCAATAACGGTTTGATCATTATGGGCCTTGACGTGAGCCAGCAAATGATCGTGAAAGGGCTCATCATTATTCTTGCCGTCGCTTTCGGCCGCAAGGCGGTCAACAAGTAACCGGAAAGGACGGGAGGATATGCGAAAAATACGGGCAGCGATATTGGGAGCCGGCTTTATCGGCAAGGCGCATATCGAAGCGATCCGGCGACTCGGATTCGTAGACATCGTGGCGGTTGCGCAGCAGGACCGGAACAGTGCGGAGGAGACCGCCGCCGCTTTGCACATTCCGAAAGCGTACGGCAATTATCTGGATATGCTAAAGGACAAGGAGATCGACGTCGTCCACAATTGCACCCCCAACCATCTGCATTATGAGACGAACAGGCAGGTGCTGCTGCACGGCAAGCATCTGCTCTCGGAGAAGCCGCTGACGCTGACAAGCGCGGAGGCGAAAGATTTGTATCAGCTGGCTGAGCAGAAGGATCTGGTCACCGGCGTGCATTTCAACTACCGGCAGTTTCCGATGGTGCAGCATCTGCGGGGAATGGTCCAGGACGGCGAGCTGGGCGATATTCGGGTCGTGCGCGGCCATTATTTACAGGATTGGCTGCTGTATGAGACGGATTACAATTGGCGGATTGAGCCGGTGTACGGGGGAGCGACGCGCGCGATCGGCGATATCGGCTCGCATCTGTACGACTTGAGCCAATATGTGTCGGGCCTGCGCATTTCGGAGGTATTGACCGACATGTCGACGGTTATTCCGATGCGTTACAAACCGGTCAAGGGATCGGCAACGTTTGATAGCGGCAGTGCAGAGCGCGGAGAACCGGTTGCCATCCGCACGGAGGATTATTGTTCGATTCTGGTCAAATTCGATAACGGCGCGCGCGGCGTGTTCACGGTGTCGCAGGTATCGGCCGGCAACAAAAATGCGCTGGAGCTGACGCTGGACGGATCGCTCGCTTCCGGCAGCTGGAAGCAGGAAGAGCCGTTCAGGCTTATGATCGGCTACCGGGACAGGCCGGGAGAGACGGTCAGACGGGATCCCAGCCTGCTCAAGAAAGAGGCGCTCCCTTACGTGCACTACCCCGGCGGGCATGAGGAAGGCTGGACCGACAGCCTGAAAAATATGATGCAGCAATTTTACGAAGCGGTGAGGGACGGCAGGAAGCCCTCGAATTCCGTCGCTTCTTTTAGAGAAGGCTATCAGATCATGCTGATTATCGATGCGGTTCTGAAGAGCGCCCGTACCGGAACGTGGGAGAAGGTAGAGCCTGCCGGTGCCGGCAGCCGAGCCGCCATTCTGTAGAACGAGGGTGCCGATATGTCCGATAAGCGTCGTCCGTTAACTGTCAGGCTTCATTCGGTTGGAACCAATCTGCTGCTGCTGTTTTTCATCAGCATCGTTGCTTTCGTCCTGGTCGTCGGGCTGGTCTCCTACCGTATCTCGAAACAGACGATTACGACGCAGGTGGCGAACTCGTCGCTGCAGACGATCGTCCAGGCGAATGAGAAGTTGGACTACATCTTCAGCGACTTCCAGACGATGTCCGATCAGCTTCAGAACAATACCAAGCTCATGGACCAATTGGGCTCCATGTTGTTTTTCGATGTGCCGCAGGAGCAGCGGGTTGCCATCCACCGGGAGGCGACGGCTGCGCTCAGCAACATGCTGTTATCCAATCCTTATGTGTCGGGGCTTTATATTCTTAACGAAGAAGGCTCGCTCGGCACGTCCAACAAAAATGTTCCTCCCGGCTTCGCCGAGCAGCCGTGGTTCAAGCAAGCGGCGGCGCTGGAGGGCGGATTTTTGTGGCTCGGACCGAGGGAGAAAGGCTACCTCGGCCTCGGCGAAGACGGCAAGGAGCTGTTCGGGGTCGCCCGCGTATTGAAGCATTCCGTCGGCGACTCGCTGGGCGTGCTGCTCATCGAGCTGGACACCGCGCTTCTGACGGATACGCTGAACCAGGTGAAATTGGCCTCCGGCAGCGTCGTCATACGGGATGCGTCGGGAGGAATCGCGGCGAGCGCGGACGGCGGTGTGCCGGAACAGCTTGAAGCGTTCAAACCCGCCGCGGCTTCCGGACAATCGACGATCGGCAGCGGCGGCTCCAGCTTGCTGGCTGTATATACGACGTCGGAAATCACCGGTTGGACGCTGGCGGGCTTTATTCCCGAACGCGCCCTGTATGCGGAAGCGCGCGATATTTATCGCATCACGATCATATGCGCCGTTACCGCGGCCGTGCTTGCGATTCTCATCGGCTTGTTGGCCGCTCGCCGCATCGGACGCCCGATCACGCAAATCCGCGATTTGATGGGCGAAGGGGCCAAAGGCAATTTGACGGTGAAGTCCCCGCTGCGAAGAAAGGATGAGATCGGGGAACTCGGCGACAGCTTTAACCGGATGATCGACAATATTTCGTTTCTCGTCCGCGACGCGAACGGCTTGACCGAGCGCGTTTACCAGACGGCAGCGGAAATCGCCGATGTCTCGCACAAAACGTCCGTTTCCGCAAAGGAAATCGCCGCTGCGACGGAGAGCATCGCTTTGGGCGCGGATAAGCTTGCCGAGGAAGCGGTGGACGGCAACGAGATTACGCAGGATACGTTTCGGCAGCTTATGAACGTCGTCGACAGCAACGAAGAAATGGCTTCTTCAGCGGCTGAAGTCAGTCGGGTAAGCCAGGAAGGCATCGATTATATGAACCGGTTGACCTCGGACACCCGAACCGTTGAGCACCATGCGCTGGAAACGGCCGGCAAAATGGAACGGCTGCGAACGAGCACGGGCTCGATCGAGAGCATCGTCGACGTCATGGAGCAAATCAACCGGAAGACGAACATTTTGGCGTTGAACGCCGGCATTGAAGCGGCCCGCGCCGGAGCGGCCGGCAAAGGCTTTATGGTTCTGGCCAATGAAATTCGAATGCTTGCCTCGCAATCGCAGGAGTCGATTCAGGTTGTCGCCGGCATTGTGAATACCATACGCGAAGAGATTAACGAGGCGTCCGCGTCCTTTTTGCAAACCCGGCAGATCCACGCGGGGCAGGTAGATGCCGTCAAACGGGCCAACGACATTTTTCAAAGCGTGCACGACGCCATGGAGGATGTGGCCGAGCGGCTGGAGCACAATACGCTGCTTCTGCAGCAGTTGAAGGCTTCGCAATCGGCGCTCGGGGAATCGATAGGCAATGTGAGCGCAGTGTCTCAGCAGTCCTCGGCTGTATCCGAGGAGGTCGCGTCGCAAAGCGCCGGGCAGCTGGCCGTCAGCAGCCATTTGGTGGAGCTTTCCGAGCGGCTGAGGCAGTTGTCCGATGAGCTTAATGCGTCGTTGTCGCGGTTTCACTACTAGCGGTCGGCGGCTTCCACGGATTTTGTCAGAAATCATGAAAGCGGTGAACGCAACGTGCTCTCCATGACCGCACATCTATTGCAGCTTATTCGCAGAGCAGATTGTCCGTTGTCCAAAACGGCGCTCGCCGACAAGTCGGGCCTGTCGTTGTCGGCGGTTTCCGATCATGTAGAGCGGCTATTGAAAGAGAAATTAATCAAGGTGGCGAACGTCGGCAAATCCAGCGGAGGGCGAAAGCCGCGGCTGTATACATTGAACAGGCATGCCGGCAACGTCGTTTCGATCGAGCTCGGCACGTCCAGTGCGCGGGCCGCCCTTTGCGATTTCGACTGCAGCGTCATTTGCCATGACCGGGCAGCCGTCGATCTTTCCGAAGGACCCGAGAATGTGCTAAACCGGGTTCTCGCGCTTGTCGCCGGGCTGCTGGCGAGGCACGGCATCCGCAAGGAAACCGTTATGGGCATCGGCATCGGGATTCCGAGCCCGGTAGAGTTCGTTTCCGGGCTTCCCGTATCGCCGCCGATCATGCCCGGATGGGACCGTTATCCGATCAGGGAGTTTTGGGCGAAGCATTTCGATTGCCCGTGTTACGTCGATAACGACGTCAATGTGATGGCGCTCGGCGAGCATGCGAAAGGGTTAAGCTTTGAAGTCGATAATATGATCTATGTCAAAATCGGCACCGGCATCGGCGCCGGTGTCATTTACGACGGAAGCCTGTATCGCGGGGCGAGCGGCAGCGCGGGGGATATCGGCCATTTCGATGTCGGCGCCGATGTGCTCTGCTGGTGCGGCAACACCGGCTGCCTTGAGGCGATGGCCGGCGGCAAAGCGATTGCCGGTAAGGCGATGGAGCTTGCCGTTTCCGGCCGGAGCCGGTTCCTGCAGGCGGCTTTGCAGGAGAAAGGCGAGCTGAGCCTTCAGGATATCCGGGCGGGCATCGAGCAGCTTGACCCGCTGTGCACGGAGCTTATCCGGGAGAGCGGCGAATGGGTCGGGCGTGTTATCGCATCGCTCGTCAATTTCTCCAATCCGTCCTTGGTGGTGATCGGCGGAGGCGTGGCGGAATTCGGCGATGTCTTTCTGGCTTCCGTCCGGCAGGGCATTTACCGGCGGTCGCTGCCGCTCGCGACCCGGAATCTGCAAATCAACAAATCGATTCTGGGCAAAATGTCGGGCCTGATCGGCTGCGCCTTCATGACGGTCGACCAGCTCATTCTGGGCAGCACGGACAACAAGCCGGAGACGTATTTGACTTTAAGCCGTTGAATGATCAATGAAATCCAGGGTTATGCAAAAAATAGCGGAAGCGGCTTCCGCTATTTTTTTGTGAGCGAGCGTTAGCGCACACTTGCGTTAAATGGAGAAAAGGCAAAGGCGGAAGCTGACAGTCAATCGTTATAGGTTATTCCTATATAAAATATAATATTTATATATTTCTGCAATCGCCCGACTCCATGTTACAACTGAGGCAGCAGATTACAGTAACATTAGGAGAATGGAGTGATGGCGATGGGACAGTTATGGCAAGCGGGAAATTACGACGCCTTTATGCGGTTCGTGTCCGAAGGCGGAGAGCAGGGGATGCAAATCTGGCTCGATCAATTTGCGGGAGGTATTTTCAGCGTGTTGTCGCCCGAAGAGGAGTACGATATCAGGGAAGCCGCAGAGTCGTCCTTGGCGCCCCGGTTGTGCCGCGACGGGCGCTGGACGGTCGATTACCGGCGACTCCGCGTCGTAGCAGTGAAACGTCGATAACGGCCAATAAAGCGTCTTGCGCGGCGGCGAGCCGCGGCAAGACGCTTCGTGTTGCGTCAGCCCAGAACCGGTTTCAGAATCATCAGCGCGAACAGCAGCACACCCATCGCGGAGGCGACCGTATAGAACGTTTCGCTCTTCTTCAGGATCGACGCCGTTTCGGCCGGAAGAGCTTCGCTGTCGGACAGGGAGGTTTGGCTGCTCCAGGCGTTAAGCTTTTTCGTCTGCGGCGCAACGATTCCGATGACGACGACCTGGATCAGGACATAGAGGATGAGCGAGGCATAAATCCAGAAGGAGCTGAAGGTGTAATCATACAGAATGACCAGCAGCAGGCCGGTCAGCACCGCGATCGAGCCGCCGATTTTCGGGAAAAACTCAAGCATCTTGCTGAGCTTAAGGGATTGCTTCAGGTCTCCGACGGACTGGTTTTTCCGCACCAGAACATGGCCGAAGAACGTGGGTCCCACCCCGATGATCGCCGTTAGAATATGAATCAAAACAAGCCATTTCATAGTCAAATATACCCTCCTTCAAATGATGTAACCGAATTCAGAAAGATTATAATAGGAAAATGTTCCCGTGCCTATCCTTTATTTTGTCGAAAATCACTATTTTTCGTCGTTTTTCTATGGACTTAAACGCGGCTGCGCTCGCAAAGGCTTCCAGGCTATTGACTTTATTTCATCTCTCACACACAATGTAAAGGACTAAATAGAGAGAGAAGGCCATGCAACCGTGTTCAACAACTGGAAAAAAATTATGCTCCTCGCCGTTCCGTCTCTCGTCTCTTTCGCCACGATGACCGTTACCGGCACCGTCAGCCTGATCATGGTGGGCGGACTCGGCATGACGATCATTGCGGTCGTCGGCGTCAGCAACATCATTATGTACAACGCGTTCGCGATTTTCTCCGGCATCGGTCATACGGTCAACTATCTGGTGGCCCAGAACTACGGTGCGGGCGACATGAAGAAGGGCATTGAGCGCACGTATCTCGCTTTCTATCTATGCTTGTTTTTCGCCGTCGTGACGGCTTCGGTAGGTTGGCTGTTTGCGACCGATATATTACGTTTGACCGGGGTGTCCGCCGCGGGAGTCGAGGCGGGCAGCGATTATTTGCGGCTGCGGTTCTACGCCATGTCCTTCGGGATCGTCGCTTTTGCGTTCCATGGCTTTCTGCGCGGGATCGGGGCAACCCGGATGTCGATGTACATCTCGCTCATCGGCAGCGGCACGATGATTTTTCTTACGTATGCGCTTACGTTCGGCAAGTTGGGGTTCCCGGAGCTGGGCTTATTTGGAGCGGGCCTGGCCGTGTTGGCCGGAGAGGCGCTGCAGGTGCTGGTGTGCGCGTTCGTTTTTTATTTTATTCTGAACCGGCGGTTCGAGACCCGCCGTCCGGTCGCGGTGAACGGCCCGGAGCTGAAGCTGCTGGCCCAGGAAAGCGGCAAGCTGGGCGTGCAGGAGTTTTCGCTCAGCCTGTCGATGTATATTTTCACCGTGTTCGTGGCGAGTCTCGGCGATGAGGCGCTCGCCGCGAACGAGGTGGCGCTCAACGTCATGTCGTTCGGCTTTATGCCCGCTTTCGCCTTCGGGGCGACGGCCACGATTCTGGTCGGCCAGTATGTCGGTTCGGGCAATCCTTACGCCGGCCGGCGGGCAGGCACCGATACGGCGATACTAGGCACGATTTTTCTGATTGCGCTCGGTACGGTCGAGCTGTTCTTCGCCGAGCCGATCGCCCGCTTGTACGCGCCTCGCGATCCGGCAGTCTATGAGACGGCCGCGTTCCTGATCCAGGTGTCGGCTTATTTGCAGATTTTCGACGGCCTGCTTAACTTCTATGCCGGCGGCTTGCGGGGAATCGGAGACACGACGTTCCTGCTTCGCGTGTCGTTCGCCGTCAGCTGGGGGCTGTTCGTGCCGCTTGCCTACTTATTCATATATGTGTTCGATATGGGCAGCCTGGGAGCGTGGCTGTCGCTGTACACCTTTTTGACCGTGTTCGGGCTGGCGGTTACGGTGAGATTTTACAGGACCGATTGGACGGCTGTCCGCGTGAAGGAGGCGCATTGACGGGGCAAAGGGACTGGAAAAGTGCTCCGCAGCCCGCCGCCGCGCTCGTCAGAGCATCAAGCGGGCAGTAACGCGACACCGGGTAAAGTCCGCTCTCAGCATGACTCGGATAAAAATATGGTTCTGAGGCCGCGAAAAATGCTCCCTCAGCATAAACTTTGTCGAACAAGGACTGTGAGAGAGCAAAATTCGCTCCCTAAGCGATTCAAGCACAGGGCGTCCTGCCAATGGAACTCGCCATACGCAAAAAAAAGACGCCGCAGGGGCCTTGTGAAGCCCGTACGGCGTCTCCTTTTTACTTGATATGCAACATTCGGCACGACGCCCGAACCGTCCGCTAAATATGCAGATGCTCCTCGTCGGCCCTGCGTTCCCTTTCGAACTGGTCGAGCAAGCTCTCCGCTTTCTCCAGATCTTTTGAGCTGACCTCCAGCCTGAATAACATAGAGTCCGCGCCGCGGTTGTCGGCTATCGTGCCGGCCGCAAAGCCTGCAGCCGGAGCGGCTGCCGCGCCGTCCGATTTCACGCGGCTGCGGACATGCTGCGACTTGAGATAGGCATTCTTCATTTCGAGTTCTTCCGCCTGGCCTCCTTTGGCCGTGGCGATCGTCTTCCACCTGCTTTTGCTGATCCCGACGGCTAGAGCGATTATCACGGCCACACCCGCAAGCACCAAGAGCGTTTCCATCGTTCATCACCTCATTGTCGGGGGCGACGGGCCCCCTGGATTGTTGGGCATTGGAAAGCAGTAGCCTACTTCTGAATACCCGCAACGGATGAGGGTGAAACAAAGGCGTTCCTCAGATGAATTTGCGGCTGATCTTCTTGCCGTCGCAGCTGAACACGATCGGCTTATCCTCGACGACCGTCTGCAGGTGGACGTTCTTCCCCCAAAGCCGCACGACGTACGGCATCGTCCGCTCCACGTATTTCAGGTCGAGCTCGACCCCCTCGTACCGGTGGGTGAGATACAGCTCGCCGCTTCGGTTGTGATCGCCGTCCGTCACCTCGATGCAGGGGAAGCCCCCGTTGACGCGGGAGACGACCAGCTGGTCGCGGATGTTTTCCCAGGACTTGTCGGTAATTTTCCACTCCGGCCCTTTTTTCTCGAACACATACAGATCCAGGTCGGCAACGAGCTTCTTCGTGAGGTAATTGCGGAGGAAGGAGATGTCGGAGTCGAACTCGCGGACCTCGAATATTTTCTCCCGGCCCCTGCCCGGCTCCCGCCCGAAACGACGTCGCTCCTCCTCGGTCGGTTCATCCCAGCGCTTCTCGATGTCCTCGAATATTTTCAGCCCCAAATAGTACGGGTTCAAGCTGTGGCGGGACGGCTGCACGACCGCGGAATTCAGCTTCGCGAACTCGATCGTCTCCTCGCTCGTCAAATCCAGCTCGCGGATGATGCGCTGGTGCCAGTACGAGGCCCAGCCCTCGTTCATGATTTTCGTCTCGATCTGCGGCCAGAAGTACAGCATCTCGTCGCGCAGCATGGACATGATGTCGCGCTGCCAATCCTCGAGGGCCGTCGAATATTCCTCGATGAACCAGACGATATCCTTTTCCGGCTGCGGCGGAAAAGCCTTGCCCTGCTCGCCCTCCTTCTTCCCGCCCTCGGCATCCGCGTCCGCATCCGCCGCGTCCAGCGACCACAGATCGGCGTATGGAGCGCGGACCTCGGGCGCCGCGGTCCGTTCCTTATCCTGCTTGCGCCGCATGTCGATGTAGCGGCTCTTGTCGAGCTGGTACGGCTTCACGATCGTCGAATCGACATGCTCCTGGATCGCGAGCACCGCGTCGATGAACGATTCCACCGCTTCCGCTCCGTGCTCGATCTCGTAGCCGGCGACCCGCTCGGCGGTGGCGGACATGCTCTCCACCATGTTGCGGTTGGAGGCGCGGAAGCGGGCGTTGTTTTTGAAAAAGTCGCAGTGGGCAAGGACGTGGGCCACAATGAGCTTGTTCTGGATCAGCGAGTTGCCGTCGAGCAGAAAGGCGTAGCAGGGATTCGAGTTGATAACCAGCTCGTATATTTTGCTGAGCCCGAAATCGTACTGCATTTTCATCCGGTGGAACGTTTTGCCGAAGCTCCAATGGCTGAACCGTGTCGGCATGCCGTAAGCGCCGAACGTGTAAATGATATCCGCAGGGCAAATCTCGTAGCGCATCGGGTAGAAATCGAGCCCGAACCCTTTGGCGATTTCGGTGATCTCGTCGATCGACCGTTCCAATTGCTTTATCTCGTCTGCATTCACCGCGCGTTCCTCCTTCTCGTTTCGCTTGAGGATGACAGCTCCAAAACCGTTTCATGCTGATCCTATGAGCGAAGAGGAGCCGTTATGACAGGTGCGGCGCCGCTGTCAGCAGCCGGGTCATCTCTTCTGTCGGCAGCGGCCTGCTGAACAAGTATCCCTGTATTTCCTCGCATTCGTGAAGCTTCAAAAAATGAAGCTGTTCGTCATTCTCCACCCCTTCGGCGATGACGGAAAGGCTTAAGTTATGGCTCAAATGGATGATCGTTTGAACGATTGCCCGGTCGTCCGGGTCCTGAGGAATATCCCTGACGAACGATTGATCGATCTTAATGGTGTCGATCGGCAGCTTTTTCAGGTAATTCAAGGAGGAGTACCCTACACCGAAGTCGTCCAGCGAGATGCGGATGCCCATTTCCTTCAGCTGATGCAAAGTCCTCATCGTCATTTCCGGATTGCTCATCACGATGCTCTCGGTCAGCTCAATCTCCAGGTATTCGGGCGCGAGACCGGTTTGGGATAAGGTTTCGGCTATGAATGAACCGAGATTGGGTTGACGGAATTGGAGCATGGACAAATTGACCGAAATGCGTATCGGGGCATATCCTTGCTGCTGCCAGGCTGCGGCCTGGATGCAAGCTTGTCTAAGCACCCATTGGTCCAACAGCGTGATTAATCCGATTTCCTCGGCAAGCGGAATGAAGTGAACGGGCGCAATGAATCCCCATTCGGGGTGCTGCCAGCGCACCAAAGCTTCCACCCCGACGATCTCGCCCGTGGCCGCGTTTATTTGAGGCTGGTAATGGATCGTCAATCCTTCGTTCAGTATGGCCCGTCTCAAGCTTAGTTCCAAGGAGAGCGGCTGCAATAACGGCGGATGCTCGCCGGATGCATATAATTGAAAGTTGTTTCGTCCGAGCTCCTTCGCCTTGTACATCGCTTGATCCGCATATTTGATGAGCATATAGGGCTCAGCCGCGTCAATCGGATAATGGCTGATCCCGATGCTGACCGTAACATACAGCTCATGCTGATCGATATAAAAAGGCGACGTAAGCAAAAGAATGATTTTCTGCGCGATCGCCGAGCTGTCATCCGTATGCGGCAAATTCGGAACGACGACGACGAATTCATCCCCGCCGAATCTGGCAATCGTGGCTTCCCCCACAAGGCAGCCCGTAAGCCGATCCGCGATTGTTTTCAGCAGCCGGTCCCCCGCCGCATGTCCCAGCGTATCGTTGATCCGCTTGAACCGGTCAAGATCCAGAAACAGAACGGCCATAAAACGATCTCCATCGGCAACGCTTGCGATGGACGCCGCCATTCGTTCTTCAAGCAGATTTCGATTCGGCAATCCGGTAACACTGTCATGGTACGCTTGAAACCGTATTTGCTCTTCCAGCTTTCTCTGCACGGTAACGTCCTTAAATACCCCGATGTAGTTGAGCGCGCTGCCGGATCTGTCTCTCACCGTCGTAATCGATATCGATTCCAGAAAAGTTTCCCCGTTTTTTCTTCTGTTCCAAATGTCGCCTGCCCATTTGCCGGTACCCGCGATATCGGACCACATGCCGCGGTAAAATTCCGGCGGGTGTTTGCCTGAGCTCAGCAGCCTCGGCGTACGTCCCACAATATCCTGCTCCGTGTAGCCCGTTATTTGCGTGAACGCTTTATTGATATATTGAACGGCCTGCTTGCTGTCGGTAACCACAATGCCTTCCGAAATATGATCCACCACGTGGGCGGCCAGCCGGTTTTTGCCGGTTTTTATCCATTCGTAGAAGCGAGGATCCCCGTGGCCGCTTTGCCTGTGCGATCCGATATGTTTCCGAAGCAACGCCCGTCCTGAAGCGGCAAACGTTTTTAGCTGATGCACGATTCGGCTGAACATAAATGGAACACCCCTTATTTTCTCGTCGTTATTAGACTATCATCGACAAATTTCGCGCGAAATCGGGGTAAGATGGTATGGTTGTCGGCAAACGGCTCCCAGGCATGCGAAATGGCGCTTGAGCTCAGGCCGGATGTCGTCATTATGGACATCATGAACGCGATACGGACGGTGCACAGGGGCGAAGCGTATCTGTACCCGGGCGCCGCGAAGCAGCTGATGGAACAGTTTTTGGCCAAAGTCGATGTCGGCGAACTTCATTTCGATTTCACGGCCTTAACGGCCAGGGAACGGGAGATCGTGTCGTTGATTGCCAAAGGGTTTTCGAATAGGGAGATCGGTGAAGCCTTGTTCCTGTCGATCAAGACCGTGGAGGCGCATAAATCGAAAGTGATGGAAAAGCTGCAGTTGAGAACGAGACAGGAACTGGTCAGCTATGCGTTCAAACATGGATTGCTTCATTTCGACTAAGCGGCCTTGCCGGGATCGCCGCAATCATTTCAGTGCCGGTGCAAGGTCCTGTCACAATCCGGAATTGCCCGTTAAGCGCCCTCACCCGCTCTTCCATATAGCGAAGCCCGCTCCTTCTCCTGCGCCTCCAGCGTCTTTCGGACCAAGGTTCCGGACAGCCGGATTTCCTCCTCCGCTCTCGTCGCCCTGTCATCCTTCGATGCGTCCGCCGCAATCCCCAAATAGCCGCAAACCTGTCCGTTCTTATCGCGGATGGGGGTGACCGTCAGGCTCACGGGAAGCTTGGCGCCGTCCTTCCGAATATAGGTCCATAACCGTTTCTCCGCCGTTTTCGCTGTTGAGCTCTCGATGAAAACATCGAATCCTTCCACTTTTCTTCCTGTCTCCCGCGACAGCGCGTCTGCCCGTTCCGATACTTCGTGCGGCAAATGAAAGGACAGCGGACTGTTCTTGCCGATCATTTCATGCGCGGCATACCCGAGCATTTTTTCCGCCCCCCGGTTGAACGACGTGATTGTACCTTCCAGGTCCGTTGCGATAATGGATACCTCGGATGCGGCATCCAGAATGGCCCGAAGATGATCCAGGGCTTGTTCCGTCTTATGTTGTGCGGCAAGGAACCTGATCCGGTCGCACCAGTATTTTATCGATAGCGAAATCAGCAACAGCGCACCTGCCGATAGCGCGATGATGAGACGATCCAAATCCGACCCGTCCTTTGCTCGCCGATCAAAAATTAGGGTTTTCCCCGATTGTGCCGAAGCCGCGGTCCGGTATCATAATGGTTGATGCCTTTACGCAAGGGGAAGTCACATAAATCGTACGAACTCCTCTGGACGATGGCTATGAGCTTTATCACAATTTGGATGGGATGTGGAATTGGGTGGTGAAATGTCCGTTTCATTTCTTGAAATCAAACCGGCAAGGGCCGGCCGGTTGGCTCGCGCGATCGGAGAAGGAAGCCGTCGTTTTCGAAGTCGGCGAAGACCGCGATATTGCCGAACAGCTTCGAATGATCGATTTGCACGAAGAGGACGTCAGATTGCTGAAGGCGATTCAGCCTTTGATTTCAGAGCACATCGAGGAGATCACTTTTTCTTTTTATGACAAGGTATTGGGCGTCCCCGTGCTCGAGCGCATCATTCGGGAGCACAGTACGGTTGAGCGCTTGAGGCAAACGTTGAGAAACCACCTTATCGAAATGTTCAGCGGGCGGATCGATCAAGCGTTTATTGATAAGAGAATGCGCATCGCCCAAATACACGAAAAAATCGGCTTGGAGCCCAAGTGGTATATGGGGGCGTTTCAAAACCTGCAAAATGCCTTTCTGGACGTTATTTACCGATATGTGGACAATTATGAGGACGTTTGCCAGTTGAGCAAGGTCATCGCCAAATTGCTTAATTTCGAGCAGCAGCTCGTATTGGATGCCTATGAGAAGGAAAGCCTGCTGCAAAAGACGCGCCTTTATGAAGCGGTAAAAGCGGACTTGAAGGGGGCAATTACGAAAATAAGCGAGGATCTCGCCGCGCTGACGGAACAGGCCACCGCCTCGGTGGAGGAGTTGATGGCGAGCAGCGAAGAGGTGAAAACCTCGTTTCGGCACAGTGTGGAGAAGGAAAGAGAGACGATAACCTTGGCCCAAGAGGGCATCGTGAAAGTCAAAGGACTATCCGCACGGATCGATCTCATTAACCGAAGCTCCGACATCATGAAAGAATCGGTCAAGCGGCTGGACGAATCGTCGGAACAAATCAGAAAAATCGTTGTGATCGTGCAAGAGATCGCCGATCAAACCAAATTGCTGTCGCTGAACGCGGCGGTGGAGGCGGCAAGAGCCGGCGAGCACGGTAGAGGATTTGGGGTTGTGGCCAAAGAAATTCAGAAGCTGTCGGACGGCACGATGGCAAGCATCAAACGAATTGCGGATGTGATTGCACAGTCTTCCGAATATACGTCGGATGTGATTTCGATCATTGAAGAGGTGGACCGGCAGGTGAAGGCGGGGCAAGCGGATTCGGACGCCGCCAATGCCGTCTTTGACGACATTCGAGAATTCATGTCAAGCAGCATGGATCATATGCGTCTGGTCGAAGCCGAGCTGAGCAGTCTTGTCGGCGTCATCGGGGAAATCGGCTCCGGCACGATCAAAGTTGCGGAATCGGCCGAGCATCTTCACGAGGTGACGAAAAATATATAGGATGGCATTCACACTTCCGGAAGGCGGGTGTGATTTTTCTTTTTCGAAACGTCCGGGGACCGTTCATCGTATGAACGAAAGCAACCGAAAATAGAATAGAGAGAAATCCAGGGAGAGGGGCAAGGACGAAGATGGAAGTCTATCAAGGCGGGAAAACGGGCGACACGCACCGGGTGCCTCAGCTGCCGAAAAACTTTTGGCGGAACGCGGTCATCGGCGCAGCCGGTTTGATCGTGCTGTGGATCGGCTCGACCGTGTTCTACACGGTGCAAGAGCAGGAGCAGGCCGCGATTCTTACATTCGGCAAATATACGGCCACGCAGGAAGATCCGGGCCTGCATTTCAAGCTGCCGTCGCCGGTTCAGCGGGTCGTCAAGGTGCCGGCCAACCTGACGCAAAAAATCCAGATCGGTTACCGGGAGGACGACGGCGGACAGGTAACGCCGGTGGAGGAAGAGGCGCTCATGATTACGGGCGACGAGAATATCGTATCCGCCGATGCGGTCGTCGAGTGGAAAATAGCGAATGTCCGCGATTACCTGTATAACATCGAGGATCCGGAGCAGTTTCTCCGCAACTCGGCCAGCGCGGCGATCCGCTCGGTCATGGGCTCGACCAAGCTCGATTTCGCGATTACCGACGGTAAAACGGTCATCCAGACCGAGGTGAAGACGAAGCTGGAGGAGATCCAGACGAAATACAGGACGGGCATTCAAATCATCGACCTGAAATTCCAGGACATTGAACCGCCGGAGGGCCAGGTGCAGCAAGCGTTCAAGGAAGTGACGAACGCGCGCGAGGAGAAAAACACGAAAATCAACCAGGCGCAGAAATATGTCAACGACAGGCTGCCGAAGGCGCGCGGCGAAGCGCAGGCGCTGATCGAGAAAGCGGAGGCCGAGAAAAAGTCGCGCATTCTGAATGCGGAGGGCGATGTGGCGAAGTTCAACGCGGTGTATAACGAATACATCAAAAACCCCGCGGTTACTGCGGACCGGCTCATTCTGGAGACGCTCGAGCGGGTGCTGCCGAACGCCAAAGTGATCGTGACCGACGGCAGCGGGGATACGGTCAATTATTTGCCGCTGGACGGCTTCCTGAAAAATTCCGCAGGAGCGAAAACGGGCGCTTCCGGGCAGACGGGCACACAGGGAGGGGCGAACCCATGACGAGGAAAAGATGGATCGGGACGGCCGCCGGCGCGCTGCTCCTGATCATTGTGTTGGCGGGCTCGTTGTTTATCGTGGGCGAGGGCGAATACAAGGTCGTGCTGAAGTTCGGCGAAGCGACGCGCATACACGAGGAGCCTGGCATCCGCTTCAAAATACCGTTCATTGAGTCGGTGCAGTCCCTGCCGAAGTACCAGAAAGTGTACGACAGCCAGCCGACGACGATTCTGACGAAGGACAAGAAGCCGATCATCGTGGACAATTACTCCGTGTGGCGCATCAGCGATCCGCAGCGCTTTCTCCGTTCGCTTCAGACCGTCTCGGCGGCGGAAGGGCGGATCGGCGATGCGATATACAATGCGGTTCGCCGGAAGCTTTCGGAGACGGACTACGGCAGCATCATCAGCGAAAATACGGCGCGCGGCGATATCAACGTCGAAATTACGAGCATGGTCGCGGAGGTGGCGGAACGGCAAAATTACGGCATCGAGATCATCGATGTGCGGATCAAGAAAACCGATCTGCCGGAGGAGAACAAGCAGAGCGTCTATAACCGGATGATCTCCGACCGCCAGTCGATCGCCGCGGGCTATTTGTCCGAGGGCGACGAGCAGTCGCGGAAGGTAACCTCGAATGCGGACCGGCAGGCGCAGGAGCTGATCGCGCAGGCCGAGGCCGATTCCAAGAAGATCATCGCAGAAGGCGAGAAAGAAGCCGCGCGAATCTATAATGAGGCCTACGGCAAGGATCCGGCGTTCTATAAGCTGTACCGGACGCTGGACAGCTATGTGACGACGTTCCGGGGCGAGCCGGTCATCATGCTTCCGATCGACTCCGAGTATACGCGTATTCTGTTAGGGCAGCGATAAGCCTTTAAGCCGGCAAGCTGAAAATGGGGCCTCCCCGAAGCGGTCGAATCCGCTTGAGGGGAGGCCTTGTTCAAGACGAAAATAGGGTTGACATGATACAATTTGTATCATAAAGTAATGTTATAGATACTTTAAGTATCAATTTTGGACCTGCATGAAACGGAGGATTGGTGATCGGCATGGAGCTTAACGTGAAGGAATATGTGAAAATGATTGCCCGAAGGTGGTGGATCGTCGCCTTGATCGTCGCGATCGGCAGCGCGGCGACGGCATGGATTCAATCGTCCCTCATCAGTCCCGTCTATGAAGCTTCCTCCAAATTGATCGTCTCGACGGCTCCGGAAGCGACATCCGACGCGGGAGCGGGCGGCGCCCGGATCGATTTCGAGTCCGTCCGGGCCAACGTCGCGCTGATCGGCACTTATATGGAGATCATGACAAGCCCGATGGTGCTGGACGAGGTCGCCGCGCGCTTGCCGGAGATGGATCTGACCGGCAGCAGGCTGCAGGGCATGGTCAAGGTCGGAACCGTCCCGGAGACGCAGGTGCTCGACGTCTACGTGCGGGACACCAGCTATGAGCGGGCGGCAAAGATCGCGGCGACCGTAACGGAGGTGTTCCGCGAGCGGGTGTCGCAAATGCTCGGCGTGAACAACGTGGCGTATTTGAACGAAGCGAATCCGGACAGCCCGTCGGCGCCCGTCAACCGAAGCATGACGCTATTCCTCGCGCTCAGCTTCGTCGCATCGGCGATCGTGGGCATCGGCGCCGTCACGATGATGGAAGCATTCAACGACACGGTTCGGACCGAGGAGGATCTGGAACGCCATTTCGGGATCGGCGCGCTGGCGCTTGTTCCCACTTACGGCAAGCAGGCCGATTCATCGGCGATCACGACGAGCGGGGTAGGTGAACGGAAGCATGTTACGATCAACCCATGACAGCCCTTTTCTGGCCGGCGCCGATTCGCAGGCCCAGGAAATCTACAAATCGTTGAAGGCGAAAATCGACTTCGCGTCCCGGCAGCGTCCGATCCGGGTCGTTATGGCCGCCTCCGCTGAACGCAATGAAGGCAAGACGACGACGCTGGCGAATCTCGCCGTCGCCTATGCGCGGAGCGGACGCAAGGCCGCGGTGATCGACGGCAATCTGCGCGACCCGCAGATGCATGCCATTTTCCGGCTGTCCAACCATACCGGCCTGTCCAATGTGCTGTTCGGCCATAAAAAAGCGCCCGAGGCGCTTCAGGCGGCGCCCTATATTCCGAACCTGGCAATTCTGACCTCGGGCTCCGCGGCCGGCGCGGCGGACGAGCTGGCATCCGGCGCCCTGCAGGAGATCGTGGAAGAAGTGAAGGGCAAGTTCGATATCGTTCTGATCGATGCGCCCCAAACGCAAGGGTTCGCGGACCCGCTCTTCATCTCGAATGTATGCGACGGCATCGTGTTCGTCGTCCGGGCGGGCAAAACGAAGCGGGCCGCCGTCTCCAAGGCGCTCGCGCATCTGAAAGGCACAGGCGTGCCGGTAATCGGCGCGGTGCTGAACCGTTATAACGCCAAGGAGGAGGCGGCCGCTTCCTTCATTCGAAGCTGACGCGCCGCTGCGTCAGCGCAAAGAGGTCATCACATGCTAATGCGGCATACGCTGATTTATTCGTTATCCCGCGGCATGGCCGGTGTGTTCAACATCGTGGCGATCATGATGCTGACCCGGCTGCTGCCGCCTTCCGAGTACGGGATTTACGCGCTGATCGTCACGGCGACGGTGCTGGTCAACGCCTTGTTTTTTCAATGGGTCCGGATGAGCCTGCTGCGCTATTACGAGTCGCACGAGGACCGGCCCCGGCTGTTAAGCACGATCGTCGCCGGCTTCCATATCGTGCTGCTCGCCGCCTGCGCGCTGGCCGCGGTCCTGGCGCTCCTGTGGGCGGACCTTCGCTCCATCGGCTGGATCGTTGTCGAGACGGTCGCCTACTTATGGCTGTATGCCTGGTTCGAGCTGAACCTGACGCTGTACCGGACCAGGCTGCAGCCCGCCCTGTACGGGTACTTGTTCGTGGCGAAAAATGTGCTGACGCTGTCCGCCGCCGTGGCGCTCGTCGCCCTCGGCTACGGGATTCACGGGCTGATGCTCGGCATGATCGCCGGCACGCTGGTGCCCGTCGCCGTGTCGGCGGCCAGGCAATGGCGCGGCGTCAGTCTCAGGCTCGTTGACTACAAGCTGATGCTCAGCCTCGCGAAATACGGCGCCCCCTTGACCGTGTCGTTCACGATGGGATTCGTCATCTACAGCGCGGGCCGGGTGATGCTCGGCTGGCTGAGCGGCGTGGAGGATACCGGGCTGTACGCGGTGTCCTACGATCTGACCCAGCAATCGATCATTCTGTTGATGACGATCGTGAATCTGGCGGCCTATCCGCTGGCCGTGAAGAAGCTTGAGAAGCAGGGAGAAGAGGCGGCAAGGAAGCAGCTCGGGCAAAATGCCGTGCTCATCCTGCTCGTATCGGTGCCCGCAACGGCGGGGCTTATCGTGCTCGCTCCGAATCTGTCGGGCGTACTGCTCGGCGAAGCCTACCGCGAAACGGCGCTGACCGTATTCCCGGTCATCGCGATCGCCGCGTTCGTCCAAGGCCTCAAACAGTTTTACTTCGACCTGTCGTTCCAGCTGTCGCGGGAAACGAAGAAGCAGATGATTCCGGTCGTTGCGGCCGTCGCCGTCACGATCGCGCTCAACCTGTGGTGGATTCCGCTGTGGGGAATCGCCGGCGCGGCCTACGCCTCTCTCGTCTCCTATGCGATCGGGACGGCGATGAGCATCGCGATCGGCAACCGGGTTTTCAGGCTTCCTTTTCCCGTGAAGGATTTCATCAAGATCGCCGCATCGGCCATTGCCATGTCGCTTCTGCTGCTGCCGCTTCGCGATTATGGCGGCCCGGTCATGCTGGCCGTGCAAATCGCTTACGGCGCCTTGGTCTTCGGCGTGCTCGTATGGGCGCTTAAGGTAAGCGGGGTGAAGGAATGGCCGTCGGCGGTGTTATCGAAGCTGCGGCTGACGCGGCCGGGCGCAAGCCCGCGGGCCGGGCACAGCGGCGGGAAAGGGGAGAGCGCATGATGAGCCGAAGCCAAAGCCAAAGCCAAAGCCGTGTTCCGCTTGTGATGACGGTTGCGGTATCGCTGCTGGCATTTTTGATCATCAACACACCGAGCGTCAAGCTCATCTATCGTTCCGAGCTGATCAACGTCGCCGCCGTCTGCTTGCTGTGGGGAGCCGGCTTGTACAAGGTGCTCGTCATGTCGGACGGCAGCCTGCGCTTCGGGCGGCTCAGAGTCTGGTTTCTGGCGCTGTTCGCCGCGATGTGGACGATTCTTCTGTTTTACGGCAGCCTGGGACCGGAATCACAGGCGAGCATGCGTCTGCTCCTGCAATATGCGGGCGTATTCGGAGCCGTTGTCGGGCTGCTGCTCTTCGTAACCCGGTCGGCTGAAATCAGGCTGTTCCTCATCTGGCAGATCGTTTGGGCAGCGGCGCTGGCAATCGCCCAGCTGTCGGTCGGCATCGAGCTCGACCGGTCGCAAAATCAGAATTACCTGACGCTCGGCGTTCCGCTGGCCGCAGGTCTCGTATCGGTGTTCGGTCATATGCTCATCACCCGCAGGCTGTGGGTGAAGCTGACGTTGCTCGCGCCCGCGGCGCTCGTCACCGTCGCCCTCACGACGCTGTTCGGCCGGGCCCCGATTCTGTTCTCCACCGGCACGATCATGCTGTTCTGGGTGCTGCATATCGTGCGGAACGGCTCGCCGTTCGCCAAGGCCGGCCAGCTCGCGCTGATGCTGAGCGCGGGTACGGTCGTCTATCAGATCATTCGGAGCAACGTGTCGGACTATTGGCTCACCCGCTTCGCTCGGCTGCAGAACGTCGGCGACGAATCCCGGGTTGCGATCTACCGGGAGGCGCTGAAGATGGTGCGCGAGCAGCCGTTCGGCTACGGGATGAACGCGGCGGATACTTACATCGGTATCTATCCGCACAACATTTTTCTCGAAACGATGATATCCGGCGGCATATTGTCGTTGGTCGCCCTGCTCGGCCTGCTCGTCCTGTTCGTATATGCGGCCGGACGCAGCCTGTCGCACAAAGCATACCTGATGCCCTGCTGCATGCTGGCCTGTTACCTGTTCCTGACGTGGAACGTGTCCTTCAATCTTACCGCGGCTTATACCCCGATCGGAGCGATCGCGCTCTGCATCGTCGCACTCGAGCTGATTCAAAGGGAGCAAGGAGGGGAGCGGCATGAACGTATCGGTCGTCCTGCCGACGCATAACCGCAAAGCGATGCTGCTGCAGGCCGTGCAAAGCGTCTGCCGCCAAACCGTCAAACCGCTTGAAATCATTGTCGTGGACGACGCTTCGGACCGTCCGTTCGAGCAGGAATTGCTCACTCACGCGCAGCGGCATGATGTCGGAATCCGCTATGTCCGTTTCCGTTCTCCGAGAGGCGCTTGCGCCGCGCGGAACGAAGGAGCGCAGCGGGCGGAAGGCGATATCCTGATGTTTCTGGACGACGACGATACGTGGGAGCCGGGGAAAATCGAGCGGCAGCTCGCCGTTTTCCGGGCCAACCCGGAGGCGGGGCTCGTCTACGGCGGCCGGCTGGTCGTCAGCGACTCCGACCGGGATAAAGTGATCGGACGCATTGTGCCCAAGGCGAGAGGGAGGCTGTTCCCCGCGATTCTGTACGACAACTGCATCGGCATTACGTCGACGGTCGCCGTCAAACGGAGCCTGTTTTTCGAGGCGGGCGGCTTCGATACGAGCTTCCCCGCGCGCCAGGATTACGATCTGTGGATTCGCTGCACGCAGCTGACGACCGTCGAGCATGACGGGCAGTGCAACGTGCGCTATACCGTCGCCGCCAATCCGAACAAGCAGATCAGCGGACGCAAGGATTTGCATACGAAGGCGGTCGCCCTGCTCCTGGAGAAATACAAGCGGGAGATTGAGTCGCAGGGCTTTCTCGGCAAGCGGAAAATTTACGCGGCGAACTATTTCTATATCGCCAAAGCGAAGCAGCGGCACGGCTACCTGTCTTCGGTGCCGTGGTGCCTGAAAAGCGTCGTCGCTTATCCGAAGCTGAAAAGCATGCTGCTGCTGTTCCCGCCCGGCCTGATCCGCCGGCTCCGCGCCTCGCTCGCGCGGCTTAAGCCTTTGCAGGTGCCGGCTTTGGACAAGAAGGAGGGCAGTGTGTAAAGGAGGAGAGAGCGCATGGACGTTTCGGTCATCGTGCCGACGCATAACCGCACGGATATGCTGCTTCAGGCCGTGGAAAGCGTCTGCCGGCAAACGGTGAAGCCGCTTGAGATCATCGTCGTGGACGACGCCTCGGAGCGGCCGCCGGAGCAGGCGCTGGAGCCGCTGAAACGTTACGGAGCCGCGATCCGATGCATCCGTTTCGACTCGCCTCGAGGCGCCTGCGCCGCCCGGAACGAAGGGGCGGAGCAGGCGAAGGGCGGCATCCTGATGTTCCTGGACGACGACGATACGTGGGAGCCGGAGAAAATCGAGCGCCAGCTGGCGGTATTCCGCGCTAAGCCGGAGGTCGGGCTCGTCTACGGCGGCCGGCTGGTCGTCGGCGACGCCGACCGGGACAGGGTGATCGGGCGCATTATGCCCAAAGCGAGAGGCCGGCTGTTCCCGGCTATCCTGTACGAGAACCACATCGGCATGACGTCGTCGGTCGCCTTGAAGCGCGAGCTGTTCATCGAGGCGGGCGGGTTCGACCCGCGGTTCCCCGCGCTGCAGGATTACGATCTGTGGATTCGCTGCTCGCGGCTGACGGTGGTCGATTACGACGGGCGATGCAACGTGCGCTATACGGTCGCTTCCGATCCGGACAGGCAGATCAGCGGACGCAAGGATTTGCATGCCGGCGCGGTTGCCTTGCTGCAGGACAAGTACAGGCGGGAAATCGAGGCGCAGGGCGCGCTCGGCAAGCGGAAAATATACGCCGGCAACTATTTCTACGTCGCGAAGGCGAAGCGGCGCCACGGCCTGCTTGCCGCGCTGCCCTGGTGCGTGAGAAGCGTCGCTTCCTACCCGAGCCTGAAAGCCTTGTTATTGCTGTCCCCGCCCGGATTCGTCCGGTGGATGAAGAGCCTGCCCTTCCGCTTCAAGCGGACGCCGGCGCCCGCTCTGGGGACGAGGAAGGAGGGAAATGCATGAACGGTTACGGATTGCTGGAGAAAAGGGTGGCCAAGGCGCTCGATGCGGCGCCGGGCATCCGTCGGCTCGTCAAAAACGTGTATCAGCGCCTCAACTATATGCGCCATTTCGAAGCCGATTTCCAATACGAGCTGTACGCGCCAGCCAAGCTGCTGACGCCGTACCGGTGGGCGGGCGCCGAGGAGACCCCGGGTCCCCTGTTCTTCGGCTATTATGACAAGGCGCCGTGGTCGCGGGATATGGAATACCTGGCGTTCCACCGGATGAACGGCGCGGATGCGGCCGATATCGCCGTGTTCTGCAAGCGCACCGGAGAGGTCGGGACGGTGGCGAGGTCGCGCGTGTTCAATGTGCAGCAAGGCAGCATGCTGCAGTGGCTGCCCGGCAACCGGCTCATTTTCAACGATATCGATGCGAACAGGCTGGTTTCCCGCATCGTGTCGCTGGACGGCGAGCAGACGGTTCTGCCTTGGCCGGTCCAGACCGTTCATCCCGGCGGCACACGCGCCTTGACGCTCAACTACAAGCGGCTCGACCGGCTTCGTCCGGAGTACGGCTATCCGCTGCCGGTGACCAATTACGCGCCGGATCTGCCGGATCGGGAGGACGGCATCTGGGCGCTCGACCTGGAGCGGCAGGCAAGCGGGCTGATCATTACGATCGAGCGGCTTCGCGGGCTGGAGCCCCGTCCCGAGATGGAGGGCTCGGAGCATAAAGTCAACCATATCATGTATTCGCCTTCCGGCAGCCGGTTCGTGTTCATGCACCGGTGGATCGGCCCGCAGGGGAAGTTTTCCCGGCTTTACGTGTGCGGCGCGCAGGGCGACGGGCTGAAGCTGCTGTTGGACGACCGGATGGTGTCGCATTACCAGTGGCGGGACGACGACCATCTGCTCGCATGGGCCAGAACGGCGGCCGACGGGGATCGGTATTACGAAATCAACGTCGCGACCGGCAAGTACACGATCGTCGGCAAGGGCGAGCTCGACCGGCTCGGCGACGGGCATCCGTCGTATTCGCCGGACCGCCGCTGGATCGTCACGGATACGTATCCCGACAAGGCGCGGCAGCGGCATTTGCTGCTCTACGACCGGATGACGGGCCGCAGCATTCCGGTCGGCCGCTTTTTCTCGCCCTGGAAGTACGATGGCCCCTGCCGGTGCGACCTGCATCCGAGGTGGAGCCCGGACGGCAATTGGCTGTCCGTCGATTCCGCGCACGACGGCGTCCGCAAAACCTATCTGATCGACGTGTCGGGCGTCGTGAGGGGCGGTGAGAACGATTAATCCGATTAGCCCGAATAAACCGAAAATCGGCGTCATTATGTCGACCTACAACGCGGCCGGCCATCTGGACGAATGCTTCCGCAGCCTGGCGGGCCAAACGTTCCGGGATTTCGTCGTGCATATCGTCGACGACAACTCGCGCGACGATACGCCGGACATCATCAGCCGCTGGTGCGGCGAGGATTCGCGGTTCAAGCTGATCGGGCGGAACGTGAAAAACCAGGGCTTGACGAAATCGCTCAACCATTTGCTCGCCGTCACCGACACGGAGTACATCGCCCGGATCGACGCGGACGACATGGCGATGCCGAACAGGCTGGAGCGGCAGGCGCGTTTTCTGGACCATCACACCGACATCAGCGTCGTCGGTTCTTGGGCGCTGGAGGTGGACGAGCAGGGCCGGGATGGCGCGATCCGCAGCGTGGCGGAGCGCCACGAGGATATCAGCCGGATGATTCTGCGCGTCAATCCGATGATCCATCCTTCGGTCATGTTCCGCCGGAGCGATATCGTCAGGATCGGCGGCTACAATGTCGGCTACCGGACCGCCCAGGATTACGCGCTTTGGTTCGCCTGTCTCGAGAACGGCCTGAAGCTGGCCAACATTCCCGAACCGCTCATTCGTTACCGGCTGAGCAGCGGCCATATGGCCAAGCGCGGCTTGTCCTACCGGAAGCGCGACGCGGCGGTGCGATGGCACGGCGCCAAGGCGCTCGGCTGCGGGCCGTCCGCCCGCCTGACGGCTGCGGCGATTCCGATTGCGCTCGGCATCGTTCCCGGTTGGGCCAGGAAGCTGGCCCTGCGCCACCGGGACCGCCTCGATCCCCGGCATGCGGGCAAATAAGCCCGTTAAATAGCTGCCGTCAAATAGCTGTCGTTGAAATCGATCCATGAAGGAGGCGGTGCATGCATGCTCGTCCCGTTTCTGGCCGACCTTTACGAAACGAAGCTGCGTCCGGACAGGCCGGACACCGACTGGGAGGCGCTGTCGGAGGAAATCGCGTTTCACTCGGTTTCGTCCCAGGTGTACCATATGCTGCGAGCGACCGGCCAGGCCGCATCCGTTCCGCCCGCTTTTCTGGCGGCGCTGAAAGGGAAGGCCGAGCGGGTGATGTTCCACAATATGCTCGTCAGGCAGGAAACGCGGGCCGTTCTTCGGGCGCTTGAGCGCGAGGGCATTCCGGCCATTCCGCTCAAGGGCGCGCTGTTCTCGGAGCGTTATTTCGGCCACATCGGCGCAAGGGGGACAAGCGACGTCGACCTGCTCGTAAGGCCGGACGATTTCGGGCGGGCGGCGGATTGCGTGCGGTCGCTCGGCTTCCGGAGGGAGGACGCCTACCACTCCCTGCACTACCATGCCGAATATTTCAAGACGCTGCCGGCCGTCGGCGAATCGATTTCCGTCGAGCTGCACCATAACATCCTGCGCAAGCATACGTCGGTCGTCGATACGCAACGGCTGTGGCGGGAGGCGCGGGCGCTCGTATGGGAGGAAACCGTTTACGAAGGCTGCAGGGAGCTGTCGTTCCGGCATACGTTCTACGTCATGTGTCTCCATTCCAGCAAGCATATGATGCTGTCGTTCAAGCATGTGCTGGACATTGCGCACCTGATCTACCGCCAAGCGGACCGGATCGATTACGGCGATCTGTTCCGCTTGGCGGAGCAAGACCGGACAACCGGCAAGGTCCGGGCCGCGCTGTCGGCCGTCTACCGGCTGTTCCCGGGGCTTCACGCCCTACTGCCGTTCGAGCGTTCCGCGCCTGTGCCGCTCTTCGGCTGGAGCGTCATCCGAGACGCGCAGCAGGGGCGCAAAACGGGCCGCTATTACGCCTACATTCTCGCCTATCCGCTGCTCACGCTCGACACCTGGAGCTACCGGCTCAAGCATCTCCGGTATTTGGCGCTGCCGCCGCGGGATCGGGTGGAGCGGATGCTCGGGCAGGCGGGGAGCTCGTCCCCGGGCTTGTACTGGCGATTGTATAAACACAGGCTCAAGCTGTGGCGCTCGCACCGGCGCGCGCTGCTCAAAAAGAGCCGCATTTGAGGAGGTGGAGGAAGCGTGCGGCATCATCTGCAATTTCGGATCGCCGAGCATAACGTCGCCGTGGCGACGGACTCGGACACGGTCAAGGATTGGCTCGGGCACGCGTTTGCCGTGCCGGATCCTGAACAATCGAAAGGCGGCGACACGCACCTGCGCATTGAAGTCGAGAACGGGCACGGCCTGCCGTTCGTGAATTTCGATGTCGCCGCCAATCGGGCGGGCGACGGGGGCATCGTATACGAACGGGGCGATTATACGATCCGCATGGACGCCTCATGCACGGAGGCGTGGATCGGCGTCCACGATCTGTTCGCGCTCAAGCACGCGATGATGAACGTGTACAGCACGTATATCGTTCACGCCGGATGGGGCCTGCTGGTCCATTCGTCCTGCGTGGCCCAGAACGGCAAGGCTTATCTGTTCTCCGGGCATTCGGGGGCCGGCAAGTCCACGGTCGCGATGCTGTCGCTGCCACGTCCGCTGCTGTCCGACGAGGCGACGGTCGTCAAGCTGGAGGCGGACGGCGGGGCGACGGCGTTCGATTCGCCGTTTCGCAGCGACCTGTGGACGTATCACAGCATGGAACGCTGTCCGCTCGAAGGGATTTTCTTCCTGAGGCAGTCGCCCACGGTCGAGACGAAGCGGATGTCGGAGGCCAAAGGCTTCCTGTCGATTCTCGACAAGGTTTTTTACTGGAAATACGATGCGGCCGAGACGGCCGAAGTGTTCCGGATGTGCAGGCGGCTGACGGCGGCCGTGCCCGTGCATGAACTTTATTTTCAAAAAAACGACTCATTCTGGGAGATGATCTCATGATTACCGAACAAACGGCTTACCGGTGCAAACCGGACGCGGAAACGATGGAGCTGGACGGCGAATGGGCGGTGCTCAATCCGGAAACGTGCACGATCACGAAGCTCAACGAGGTCGGCGGCTTGATCTGGACGCGTCTGCGGCTGGACGAGCCGATGACCGCCATCGTGCGCGCGATTCAGGACGAATACGAGGTGCCGGTCGAGGTCGCGGCGGCGGATATTGCCCGCTTTGTGGAGTCGCTGGTTGCGGTGGGGCTGCTGGAGACGAGCGGCGCGCGCGGGTAACGCATGAAAGCCGCGGTTCTCGAGCTGCTCGGGCTGAATGAGGTGAAATCGCCCTTCCGCCGGCTTTGGCCATACGTGCAGCGGTATAAATGGCTGTATGCCTTATTGTCGTTCTGCCTGCTGTTCGGCGTTGCGTACACGCTGTTCTTCGCCTGGTTTCTGAAGACGTTCGCCGATCGCATCACGGAAGGCGGCATCGGTTCCCTTGCTTCGCTGTTCGCGATCGGAGCGGCGATGACGGCGCTTAAAATCGCGGTAGATTTCGCCGAGGTGACGACCGAGTTCCGGGCGACCGACCGGATCGTCCGCGACGTGAAAAACGACGTGTTCCGGCATATGCTGCGGCTGCCCGCCTCCTATTACCTGGACCGCCATTCGGGGGATCATGTGTCGCGCCTGACGAACGATGTGTACAAAATATACGGCGCCGTCGGCAGAAGCTTGATCAACCTGATCAAGCAGCCGCTCGCCGCCGCGGCCGCATGCGTTTATCTGACCGTGCTGAACTGGAAGCTGGCGCTGATTTGCTTTCTGGTCATGCCGGTCGTCATCGGGCTCGGCGGGTATTACGGACGGAAAATGCGGGCGAACGGCAGGGAGATCCAAGGCAAGCTCGGCGCGATCAACGGTTTTCTGAATGACGTGTTCACCGGCCATCTGGTCGTCAGAGCGTTCCAGCTCGAGCGGCCGATGGAGGACAGAAGCAGGGCGGACAACGACGAGCTGTATGCGCTCGAGGCGCGCGACGCTCGGCTGCAGAGCGTGCTGCAGGCGGGAACCGGCGCCGTCAATCAGATCGCCTTCCTTGCCTGCCTGGGCGTCGGGGCGATGCTGATCGGCGGGCAAGGGCAAGGGAGCGGCGGCGGGCTTACAATCGGCACGCTGCTTGCTTTCATAGCCTTGTTCCAATCCGTTATTCAGCCGATCGGCGGTCTCGCCCGCCAATGGGGGGCGTTTCAAACGGCGCTCTCCGCGGTGGACCGCGTGTGCGAGGTGCTGGAGACGCCGGCGCCGGTGACGGCGGCTGCGGCTGCGGCGTCGGATGATTCGCCGCATGTATACCGGAAGGCGCCGGGGCTGAAGAGCGGCATCGCGCTCAGCGGCGTCGTCTTCGGTTACGACGAGGACCGGCCGCCGCTGTTCGACGGCTTGTCGCTCCGCATTCCGGCTGGCAAGGTTACCGCGCTGGTCGGGCCGAGCGGCGCGGGCAAAAGCACTCTGTTCCATCTGCTGCTCGGCTTCCATAAGCCGCAGAGCGGCACGATCGCCTTCGACGGCGTACCGATCGAAGCGATGGACGCGTCGGAACGGGCGGCGTATACGGCCGTCGTGCTGCAGGAGCCTTATCTGTTCACCGGTACCGTTCGCGACAACATCGCGCTCGGCCGTCCGGGAGCGCCGGAAACCGATATCCGGAGAGCCGCGCGCGAGGCGAACGCCGACAGCTTCATCCTGTCGCTGCCGGACGGCTACGATACGCAGATCGGCGAGCGGGGCGTCCGCTTGTCGGGCGGCCAGAAGCAGCGGATCGCCATTGCCCGCGCCATCCTGCGCGACGCGCCGATCCTGCTGCTGGACGAAGCGACCTCGTCGCTGGACTCGCGCGCGGAACTCGCCGTACAGGAAGCGCTGGACCGGCTCACGGCCGGCCGTACGACGATCGTCATCGCGCACCGGCTGTCGACCGTCCGGCACGCCGATCATATCATCGTTCTGGACGGCGGCGCGATCGTCGAGCAAGGGCATCACGAGCTGCTGATGGAACGCCGCGGCCTGTATCGGCAAATGCATGCGCAGCAGCTCGGCATGGAACGCCGCGTGTCCGTTTGACCGTTGCGGCGCCAAGCTCTGCGTATATTCCGTGAAGGAGGTGATACCATGAAAAAAGCTTACCAGGCTCCGCAAGTCGTTTCCCACGAAGTGTTGGCGTTTGAAACGCATCCGTCCGACCAATGCGGCAGAAGATGAGGCAAACCGGCGCGATGCTTGGCGGAAGAGGGGACGCGGATGCCGAACGTTCGGCATTCGCGTCCCCTTTTTACCGCAGGGATTGGGGGTTGAGGACGTGACGGCGATGGCCGGTCCGGAACAAACGCATGATCGTTGGATACGCGGCCTGCTGGCCGACAAAGGAATGGTCCATCTTCCTTCGAAGGGGTGCAGCATGCATCCGTTCATCCGCCAGGGCGACCTGTGCCGCTTCGAGCCCTTCGATCGGGCGTCGGCCGCTCCCGGCGACATTCTTTTGTTCCGGAACGGTGCCGGCGTACTGGTGGGTCATCGGCTCTTGCGCGTAACGCACGGCGACGGAGGTATGATTTATGTCTGCAAGGGGGATGCCAATTTGCGGCCGGACGAGCCTGTTGTTGAGGAGCGGGTCATCGGTCGCATGGCGGGATTACGCAGGGGCGCAAAGCATTATGAAATCGATCGATTTCGCGGACGGCTATGGCGCGCAATGGTCCTTCGGATACCGGGCATTTCCCGGATTTTCCATTGGCATGCCCGACGCAGGTAGTGTTTGGGCCGCAAAGGCTCAACGATGAAGCGTATGCTGCCGCGAATGAATCCCCGTATTCTGCTTGCCTTCGCCGTCTGTCTGCTTGTATGGAGTGTGCCGCCGGGCGTTCCGCCGGAAGGCGGTGTGTCCGATGATTTCGATAAAATGCGTCTGAAGTGGGCGAGCAGCTTGACCGGCGGCAGCGGCTTCGATCCGTCGGATAAAGCGATCGCCGCGTATGTGAGAAGGCTGGCCTCGAAGGTGACGGCCCCCGGAAAGACCGGCGTGTGGGATACGATGCGGCTCGGCGATGCGGACGGCCTGTGGGCCGACGCGCCGATCACGGCGAACCCGGCAAACCTGACCGAGCATTACAAGCGGCTGCGGCTCATGGCGTTGGCTTATTCGACGGGGAGCTCCCCGCTCTACCGAAGCGAGGCGCTTCGGCAAGACATCGCCGGGGCGCTCGCCTGGCTTTACACCAATAAATATAACGAAAATACGGTCCGCTACGGCAACTGGTGGGAATGGCAGATCGGCGCGCCGACGGCATTGAAGGACGTGCTCGTGCTGATGTACGACGAGCTGCCCAAGGAGCTGACGGACGGATACATTCGGACGATTGACGCGATGATTCCGGATCCGGCCGCGCGCGCGGGTGTCCGCGGCGTCGTGGAGACGGGGGCAAACCTTGTGGACAAGGCGCTGATCAAAGCCGTTCAGGGGGCGCTTGCCGAAGACGGCACGCGGATCGAACAGGCAAGGGCGGCGCTCGGCCAAGTGTTCGAGTATGCGGATTCCGGCGACGGTTTCTATAAGGATGGATCTTATGTGCAGCATCTCAACGTGCCGTATACCGGCAGCTACGGGGTCGTGCTGATTGAGCGTCTGGCCGAACTGCTGACGCTGCTCGAAGGGTCGCCCTGGGCGGTCGGCGGCGCGCAGCTCGATACGGTATACGGCTGGTTCCGCGATTCGTTCGAGACCGTGATGGCGGACGGCGCCATGACGGACATGGTGCGCGGACGGGCGATATCGCGCAGCGGCTGGGACAGTGTGCAGGCAGGCCGTCAAATCATGAAGCCGTTCCTGCAGATCGCGAAAATGCTCCCGGCTGCCCGCTCGGAAGAGATTCGGGGAAGACTGAAAAGTTGGTACTTGACCGACCGTACGCTTAACCATATTTATGACGGCTTGGATATCAACGGCATGATCGAAGTGAGGCGGCTGATGGCCGACACGGCCGTTGCGCCGCTTCCGGAGCGCAACGGACATTTCCGGTTTCCGTCTATGGACCGGGTCATGCATAAAAGGCCCGGCTTCGGCTTCGGCATCAGCATGTATTCCGGCCGCATCCTCAATTATGAGCAAACGAACGGCGAGAACCTGAAGGGCTGGTATACTGGAAGCGGCATGACTTATCTATACAACGCCGACACATCGCAGTATGTCGACGGCTTCTGGCCGACCGTCGAAGCGCTCCGGCTGCCGGGCACGACGACGGACGGGCTGACGAAAGCATCCGGCACATCCGCGGAGGCGTGGGTGGGAGGCGCGTCGGCCGGCGGCGTTTACGGCGCCGCGGGCATGGCGTTCCGCTATCCGGACAGCGGTTTGTCCGGGCGTAAGTCCTGGTTCATGTTCGACGACGAGATCGTCGCTCTGGGAAGCGGCATTACGGCTTCCGCAGCCGGAACGTACGAAACGGTCGTCGAGAACCGCAAGCTGGCGGGGGCGGGGTTGAATGCTTTTGCCGTCAACGGCGAGGCGAAGCCTGTCGAGCCCGGGTGGTCCCAGCAAATGAGCGGGGTCCGGTGGGCGTACCTGGCCGGCACGGCGGCCGGTTCGGACATCGGCTACGTTTTCCCCGGCGGCGCGAACGTTGCGGCGAAGCGGGAATCGCGGACGGGCAGCTGGTACGATGTGAACCGAAGCGGTTCGAAGGAGCCGCTGACCCGGCATTATTTGACGCTGTGGATCGACCACGGCCCGCAGCCGGACGGCGCCGCTTACGCTTATGTGTTGCTGCCGGGCGCCACGGCGGCGGAAACCGGCAAATACAGCGCCTTGCCCGAAACGGACATTCTCGCGAACACGGCAGCCGTGCATGCGGTGCGCGAACGGGCGCTCGGCGTAACGGCGGCCAACTTCTGGCAGGCGGGCTCCGTCTCCTTCATCCGCGCCGGGCAGCCTTCCTCCGTCATCGCGCAGGAGAAAAACGGCGAGCTCGAGGCAGCCGTCTCCGATCCGACGCAGCGGCAAACGTCGGTTACCGTCACGTTGAACAAGAGGGGCTATGTGCTGCGGCAAAAAGACGCACGGGTGCAGGTGCTCGCGACGGCGCCGAAAATCAGGCTCCGGGTGGATGTGACGGGCGCCGCCGGCGAAAGCATCCGGACCGTGTTTGTAAAAGCGCCGCAATAGCGCGAAAGCGGACAAAGCGAGTCTTCCTGCGAAGGGACTCGCTTTTTGTCGTTGCCGGTTAAATTTCCTCTTGCGCGGGCGGGGCAACCGTGGGATTCTACTATATAGAGCTTGCTGCCGGTCGAGACATCGGCTGCCAATCGGAAGGACCAGAGACATTCATGATAAATCCGCGATCGTTCATTCAGCAGCTGAAGGCACAGATGGGTCCGCAGGCGTGGCACAATTTTCGCATCGACGCATTGGCGGCCGCCACGTTCAGCGTGTTCAACGTTGTGTTCAACCAATTTTACATTCCGATGGCGCTTCGGGCCGGGGCGACCGACTTGCAGGTCGGGCTGCTGGCCGCCGCTCCCGCGATCGGCTTGCTGTTCTCGCCGATATGGGCGTCCTGGATCGAGCGCACAAGCCCGAAGCCGTTCGTCATCGTTCCGAACCTGATCGGCCGGGCGCTGATCGTTCTCCCCGCCTTCTATGGGGCGCCGATCGTGTTCGTCGCCGCGGCGCTGCTGTTTCATCTGCTGATGGGCATTCAGGCGCCCGCCTATCCGGCTTTGATCACCCGCATTTATCCGGCGAATCTGCGCGGCAGGCTGATGGGCAACGTGCGGGTCGCCATGGGCGCGCTCATGATCCCGCTCGCTTATCTGATCGGCCGGTGGCTGGACTACGCCGGAGCCGCGGGTCCGCTGCTGGCCGCCTCGGCGACCGGCATCCTGTCGATTTTGTTTCTGATCGGCGTGCGGGAGTCGGAGGCCGGTCCGGCGCGTCCGGTCGCCGTGAAGCGCGCGTCGCTCAAGGATCAGCTCGGGCTGGTCAAGCAGAACCGCGAGCTCTCGTTTTTTCTGGCTGCAAGCACGTTGTCGGGTTTCGCCAACCTTTTCTCGCAGCCGTTGTACAACATGATCCAGGTCGAGTATCTGCAGCTGAGCAACGCGCAGCTCGGCTATGCGCGCGCCGCTTATTTCGGCTGCCTGCTGCTCGCCTATCTGGCGGTCGGCTGGGTAATCGACCGGATATCCGCGAAGAAAAGCATCGTTTACGGCTTGCTCGCGTACTCCCTCGTGCCGCTGTTGTACGGCTTGTTCGGCAATTACGCCTCGGTGCTCGTGGGCAGCGGCATCCAGGGCGTCGGGGACGCGATCTGGGATATCGGCATCATGGCGTACCTGTTCCGGCTGGCGCCGGGCCGCGAGGCCGTCGTATTCGGCCTGCATATGATGCTGTTCGGCGTCCGCGGCACAATCGGTCCGCTGCTCAGCACCGCGCTGCTGGCGCAGGACATCCCGATGGCCGGCCTGCTGATCGGCGCGTCGCTGTTCTCGTGGGCGGGCGTCGCCGTGTTTCTGCTGCTGGCGGCAAGGGACCGCGCAGCGGCGGCGTGAGGCGCGCATGCGGTTCGAGCGCCGCCGTACGCGCGCGGTGGGAAAAATAAAAAGTCTTGGAGCGGCTGCGTCGCCGTCCCAAGACTTTTTTTGGTCCGGTTCTAACCGCAATAGTCCACGCTTCGGCTCTCCGGCACCTAGGAATCCACAGGCCGATCCGGTGGATAGGTGAACGTTGCTCTAAAGCGAAAACCTATGCGTTAATTTAAGAAATTTCGCTCTCTATTTTGAGTTGAGATACCCCGTGATGGTGGCATAGCGAAGCTAATCCACGAATAGTGAAGATGTTTCCTTAAACCTCGAAGCGCGGCCACGTGCAGGCGTCAAGTCCGGGTGGAGGCATGAGCCTCTTGTCCCTGCTCCGTCCCGCTTATAACGAGGTCGGCCCTATCAAGCAGATTCAATCAGGTGTCGTCAGTTTTATTTTCGGAAACGATTCCGAGCACAATGGTCCAGCAAGAACTTCCCCTCCGCCAAGGGAGCATTAAACTCGGCGTCGTACTCGAGCTAAAAGAAAAGACCGAGCTGCGAATCCAGTATACTTCTGCAGGCGAGGTTTTCGTAACAGTTTCAGACAAGGGGACAAAAAAATACCGTATTGAAATGCCTGAAATTAAGCCGTTATTCGATCAACTGCTGAAATAAACTTTTCTTGAGCAAGGGGAGGTATTGTGAGGGCGAACAAATCATGGTTTTTCTACATCCTTATCCTGATGTTGCCACTCCTTGTTCTTTCCGTGGTCGGCCTTATCATGGTTATACATGCAAGAAGATTTTACAATGTTCAACTTTTCCTAAAGGACCGGGCGATACCGGATTTGAAGATACCCTTGACCGCGGCCGGCTGTTTTTCTATAATACCAAGTAAGATTGTAGGAATTATCTCACGCATTTAGGGGGGACTGTGCCATGAGACAAACCCATGGTAAAAGAAAAAGCTTTAAGGGCTGGTTAGCGTTATCCATAGTGGTTGTATTGCTGACCTTGTCCGCTTGCGGCAACGGGGCGAGGCAGGGACAAGCCGGCTCCGGCGAACAGTCCGGCGGCGGGCAAAAGCAGAATCAGGATTTCGTGGTCGGTTACTTGAACGTGATGGACGATGCGCAGGCGATGCTTGCCGCGGAAGCCAAGCTGTATGAGAAGAACGGGTTGAATGTGACCATGCAGAAATTCACCAGCGGTACGGACTTGATTAAGGCCATGGTCGGCGGACAAGTCGATGCGGGCGTGCTGGGCTTCACGAACGCGGTGTCGTGGGCGGCCAAAGGCGCGGGATTGAAGGTCGTCGGAGGCGCGCAGATGGGCTTCCACAGCATTCTTGTCAAAGAGGGCAGCGGGATTGAGAAAGTCGAGGATTTGAAAGGCAAGAAGCTGGCCTCCCAAGGGCAAGGCAGCACGGCTGATATCGTACTTAACGGCGTAGCGTTGAAAAATGCGAATTTGACGAAACAGGACGTGCAAACGGTGTATGTCGATCCGGCGCAAGCCATCCAGTCGCTTGCCTCCGGGGCGGTCGACGCCGCTTTCGTGTTCGAACCGTATAACAGCATTGCGGCCACGACGATGGGCGTCAAGCAAATTTACGAGATCGGCAAAGTATGGCCGTTCCCCTGCATGGTCGTGATTACCACGGACAAAAACCTGAAGGAAAACCGCGATGCCGTCAATCAGTTGCTGGATTCGCAGAAGGAAGCGATTGAGATGCTGCAGAACGAGCCGGACAAATCAGCCGAGCTGCTGGCGGGCAACTTCGTGGATCAGGATACGATGACCGCCGTCGATGGCGGTGAAGTCCGGTCGGTCGACGTAATCCGGCAGGCGATCGAAACACAAAGCTTCAACTGGGAGATCACCCCGGACAACGTCGGCCGCATGCAGGAAATCGCGGACATTATGAAAGAGCAAGGGGTACTCGAAAAGGAAGTCAACGTTGAAGATATTCTCGACCTGGAATGGCAGAACGGACAATAATCAGCAGTGATGACCTGGAGGAGATTTCCTTTGGCATGTCCAAAAGAAATTAGACACAAGGAAGAATGATGTAGAAGTTTTTTTATACTTCGAATTACAACTTTTCGTGTGAGCGGCCTGACCGGTTTATCGGCAGGCCGCTCATTCTTATGCCGCTGATTTTTTCGGTTGAACCTTTTTGTGGATTACACAAATAAAACCACAGATTAATGTTGACTTATGTGGTATTACTCGCTAATATAAACGTACAAACCTCATAACCCGTATTGAAAACGAATACAAAAGAGGCCGTCATCCGAATTGTTCTGTGGGTTCTTGAGTGTTTGGAAAACCGAATGGGAGGGGTTTCATACCATGGCCAAGAGAAGCGCATTGCTGCTGCTGGCAATCGGTCTCGTCATGAGCTTGTTCCTGAGCGCATGCGGCGGCAACAACGGCGGAAGCGCCAACGGCAGCGCGAATTCGAACGCTGGCAAGGGCGCCGAAGGAGCGGCGGGCGAGGGAACAGCCGAGCCGTCGAACGAGGCAACCGAAACCGTCGCGGGGGAAAAAATCGAGCTCGATTTCTGGACGTTCTGGGGCTCCGAAACGCGTCGGCCGATCATTGAGAAAATCATTGACGACTTCAACAAATCCCAGGATCGCATCATTGTGAAGCATACTTACCTGCCTTGGGGCGATATTTGGACGAAAAATCTGGCCTCCATCGCCGCGGGCAACCCGCCGGATGTGATCGTCAACGACATCAATACGGTGGCAACGCGCGCGAAAAACCGCCAGGTCGTCAGCCTGAAGCCGTATCTCGACAAAGAGAACATTCAGGACCGCTTCTTCCCGGAGCTGTGGAATACCGTGATGTATGAGGACCAGGCCTACGCGCTGCCGTTCAATACGGATACGCGCATGCTGTTTTACAACAAGGACCATTTCGCGGAAGCGGGCCTCGATCCCGAGAATCCGCCGGCGACATGGGCGGAGCTTGAAGAAGCCGCGAAGAAGCTGGACAAGAAGAACGGCAGCCGCTACGAGCGCATCGGCTTTTATCCGACCTGGGGCGATTTCGGCTGGGACAGCTGGGTCATGAACGCCGACGGCGGCACCGGCTTCCTCGACATGGAAGGCAACGTGACGATCGATACGGAGAAAAAAGCGGCAGCCATCAATTGGATCAACGGCTGGACCGAGCGTCTCGGCGAAGATACGGTGAATGCGTACAAAGCGGAATTCGGCAGCCAGCAGGCGGACGCGTTCGTCTCGGGCAAAGTGTCGATGATGACCCGGACGGCCACGTTCTATACCCAGCTGCGCGATTACGGACCTGACGTCAATTTCGGCATTGCGCCGATTCCCGCCTATGAAGAAGGCTCCGGCAATTACAGCGCCGGCGGCGGCTTCGTCGTCGAAATTCCTTACGGCGCGAAAAACCCGGACGCCTCCTGGGAGTTCATCAACTATTTGACCGACGTCCAAGCGCAGCAATATTGGGCGGTCAAAAACTTCGACAACGTCGCGAACAAAGAGGCTGCCGACCAAGCGGCGCAAAGCCCGGAGCTGGACGAAACCGGCAAAATGGTTTATGCCAAAGCCGTCGAGAATTTGCAGAACACGAAGCTTTTCCCGACGCCCGCGTTCGCGCCGGATTACCGCAACCTTGTGAATCCCCAGGTCGATGCGGCGCTGCTTGGCGACACCACGGCGGAGAAGGCGCTGGCCCAGGCGCAGAAAGACGTGGAGAAGCTGATCCAAAGCAACCAATAAGCGATACGTTACCGGCAAACAATGGAGTGGTGGGCAACGGCTGCCGCTCCTTTTTCATTCAAGGCGGGCAGAGAGGAGCGGCGGAGAGATGAAGGAATCCACGGTTGCCGAGCGTACGGCGACGGTCAGACGACGGCTGTCGATGCAACGGAAGGAAGAGCTGCAAGGCTATGTTTTTGTATCCCCTTGGGTAATCGGCTTTATCGTCTTTGCCCTGGGTCCGATGCTGTTCTCGCTGTACGCGAGCTTCACCAACTTCAACATCACCTCCAGAATGGATTTTATCGGCTTGGGCAACTACATCCGCATGTTTACGCTGGACAAATTGTTCTGGATCTCGTTATACAACACGATATATTACGTCGTCTTCATGGTCCCTCTGACGACCGCCGGCGCGGTTCTGCTGGCTGTGCTGCTCAATCAGGGCATTCCCGGGATGCGAATCTTTCGCACGGTCTATTATTTGCCGGCGGTGCTGTCGGGTGTCGGCGTTTATTTTCTGTGGATGCAGCTGTTGAGCCCGTCCACCGGCCTCGTCAACACGGTGCTGTCGTGGGTTGGAATTGCCGGCCCGGCATGGCTTTTCGACCCGGATTGGACGAAGCCGGCGCTCATTATGATGAAAATGTGGAGTCTCGGCGGCGGGATGCTGCTGTATCTCGCGAGCCTGCAGAACGTTCCGGCGCAGCTGTACGAGGCGGCGGAAATCGATGGGGCGGGCGCGATCCGGCGCTTCCGGACGATCACGCTGCCGATGATTACGCCGGTTATTTTCTTCGACATCGTCACCAGCACGATCGGCGGCTTTCAAATTTTCCAGGAAGCGTACGTGATGTCCGAAAGCGGGGACGGAGGGCCGCAAAACTCGCTCGTTTTCTATAACCTGCATATGTGGAACAAAGCGTTCGAGGTGTTCGACATGGGCTACGCGACGGCTATGGCCTGGATGCTGTTCGTCATCGTAATGGGACTGACGCTCATCAATTTAAAATTCGCGAAACGCTGGGTGTATTATGAAGGAGGCGACCGCTGATGAAAGGAGCCGTTCAAACCGGAAGCCGCTACTATGCCGATCGCCGCGTCCGCGAACGAATCCGGAAGGCCACCGTGCTCCTGGTCCTGGTCGCCGGCAGCCTGATTCTGCTGTCGCCGGTATGGTGGATGTTCGCCACCTCCGTCAAATCGATGCAGGAAATCGCGCAGTATCCGCCGACTTTTGTCCCGAAGCAATTCAATTTCCAAAACTACGCGGATGCCTGGAGCTCGCCGGCGGCCGACTTTACGCGCTGGGCGCTCAACACGGCGTTCATTACCGTATCGGTGGTCATCGGCAATGTGCTGGCCAATTCCTTCATCGCATACGGCTTCGCCAAGACGCGATTTCGCGGCCGCCGCCTGATGTTCTCCGTCGTGCTGGCGACGATGATGATTCCGGGGTTCGTCACGATGATTCCCCAGTACATCCTGTTTTCCAGGCTTGGCTGGATGAACACGTACCTGCCGCTCATCGTGCCGGCCTTCTTCGGCAGCGCCTTTTACATTTTTCTGCTGCGCCAGTTCTATATGTCGATCTCGAACGAGCTGCTCGAAGCGGCGCGAATCGACGGCGCGAACCATTTTACGATCTGGATGCGCATCGCGGTCCCGCTCGCCAAGCCGGCGATCGCCACGATCGCCATTTTCTCGTTCAACGGCGCGTGGAACGATTTTCTGGGACCGCTGCTCTATGTCAACGACGAAACATTGTACACGCTGCAAATCGGGTTGCAGACGTTCAGGGGAATGGCGGGCCAAACCCAATGGAATTATTTGATGGCGGCTTCGCTGCTGGTGCTGCTGCCCGTCATCCTGCTGTTCTTCTTTTTTCAAAAATATTTCATACAGGGCATGGATTTATCGGCGGGGACCAAAGGATAGGAGCCGCGGGCCCGCAACGAATAGGAGAGATCGAGCATGACAGCCATAAAGAAACCGCAGAATGTCATTACCTTGAAACAGGCGCTGGAGGCGGCCGAACGCCACAAATTCGCGGTCGGCTCATTCTCGCCGCGCTACACGCCGGTCATTGCCCCGGTGCTGCTCGCCGGACAGGAAACGCAATCGCCGCTGATCGTGCAAATTTCGGAAAAAGAGCTCGACCGTTACGGGATCATGCCGCAGGAGTTCGGCGACGAGTTCTACAGCCGGGCGGCCTCGCTCGGGATTACGGTTCCGCTCGTGCTTCACCTGGATCACACCAAAAGGCTGTCCGTGATCGCCGCCGCGATCGAGGCGGGGTTCACTTCGGTCATGATCGACGCGTCCGAAATGGCGCTTCAGGACAATATTGCCGCGACGAAGGAAGTCGTCGAGTACGCGCACGCCCGCGGCGTGTCCGTCGAAGCGGAGCTCGGCATGATCGGCACGACCGATTTCATCGAAACCGATAAGGACGAAGAAATGTATACCGATCCCGAGGAGGCGCGGACATTCGCGGAAGCGACCGGCGTGGACGCCTTGGCCGTGTCGTGCGGCACCGCCCACGGGGTCTATAGGGTCCGGGAGCCAAAAATCGACTATGCGCGGCTGGCGGCCATCCGCTCCTTGACGCCCGTGCATCTCGTCCTTCACGGCGGTTCCGGCGTGCCGGAGCAAATGATGAAGAACGCCATCGAGCTCCCGGACGGAGGGGTAAGCAAGGTCAATATCGCGACCGACCTGGAGCTCTCGCTGCTCTCGGCGCTCGGCCGCCGGGAACGGATGACGAACGCGGAATGCCGCGCGCTGCCCGCCCGGCAGCTGGAGCTCGGGCGGGCGGCCGTCAAGCAGACGGTTGCCGATAAAATCAATCATTTCCTCGGCAGCCGCGGGCAAGCGGGCCGCTTCGGTCTGCATACCGTGTAAAATAAGTTGCATTTTGCGGGATTTTGACCGATATTAAAGAAATGAATGAATGACTGGCATGCGGGGGTAGGGCTTGTATGATCGTCGTGCAGCGAAGAAACAAAATCAAGGAGCGGCTGTTTCAGCAGCGGAGCGTGAAGGTATCCGAGCTTGTCCGGGAGTTCAACGTCTCGGAGGAAACGATCCGCCGGGACTTGAACCAGCTGGAGAGGGACGGCCTGGTTCAGAAAAATTACGGCGGCGCGATTCTGGTGGAGGAAATCGACAACGTGGCGATTCCGCCGGTGCAGCAGCGGAAGCTGCAGTATTTTGACGAGAAGGACGCCATCGGCCGGAAAGCCGCGGAGCTGGTGACGGACAATCAAATCATTATTCTGGATGCCGGCTCCACGACATGGTGCATGGCCCGTCATTTGAAGCAGGCGAAGGGCTTGACGGTCGTTACGAACGGCATCAACGTGGCCGAGGAATGCAGCCATAACGAGGAAGCCTCGATCTTTCTGCTCGGCGGCAAGCTGATCACCAAGTCGATGAGTCTCGTCGGCCCGCAGGCGGAAATCGAGCTGCAAAAATACAACGCGCACTACGTGTTTCTCGGATCCTCCGGCATTTCGATGCGCAAAGGCTTCACCAGCTCCGATATTTATGAAGCCGAAATTAAAAAAGCGATGATCGCCGCCGGCCAGAAGGCGGTCATCCTGGCGGACCACAGCAAATTTCTCCGGCATGCGCTCGTCTCGTTCAGCAGCTTTGACGATGTCGACATCGTGATCACGACCGATCTCGTCGATCCGGACATCCTGCGTGAGCTGGAAGACACCGGCGTCAAGGTGATCGTCTGCCCGGTGAAAGAAGCGGGTGAAGGTTCGGCGGCCGAGCTTCGGTGAATTTTGTCCGTTTATCCCTGGCGGCGCGGGCCGGCGGGCGCCCCCCCCGGGGCGCCCGGGGGGGGGCCCCCCGCCCCGCGGGGCGCCCCCCCAGGGACCCCATCAGGGCGGGGGGGCC